>OMTC01000135.1 GCA_900313845.1 uncultured Prevotellaceae bacterium | reverse complement strand
AGGCTCTTGTAGTTCGAGAACTCAAGGTCGCTGAGTGCATGGCGAGCAAAAGATGGGTCCACCTTTGCCACGTCAGCCAAACTCTTCGTGATGAGCGCTTCATCGTTCATACGAGCACCGAGCAATGCACGGAGATAGTTGGTCGTTGCATCTGCATTCTGGATGGCAGCAGAAGTCTTCTTTGCCAATGCATAATCCTGAGAAAGAATCTGCGAAAGGAGTGTGCTGTTGGTAGGAATCTTCTCGAGCAAAAGAGAAGCGTTGCTATACTTGCCCTGAGCAATGTAGAGGTTACCAAGAGCCTCATTGATGTTGTTAGCACCTGTGCCCTTAGCCAAATAAACCTCAGCATCTTTCACATTGCCTGCTTCGAGTGCCATCAAACCCAAGTTGACGTTGGCCTCAGGAGCTGAAGAATTGTGAGCAAGCGACTGACGGAGGTAGTTCTGTGCAGTATCGTTATCACCCTTCTGCATAGCCAGTGCAGCAAGGTTGTTGTATGCACGATAGTCGTTTGGATAGATGTCAATGGTCTTCTTCAGCATAGCCTCACGCTGTGCATCGTTGTCTGCCAAAAGTTGGGAAGCATAAAGCAATTCCTCCACCGAAAGCAGAGAAGGTTCCGACTGATAAACATTCATAATCTGTTCGTCGCTACGACCAATCACATCATAGTTGATGGTCATACGAGCACGACGCAATTCAGGAAGCACAGCAGTAGCAAGTTCGGTGTAAACCGTAGCCACATTGCGAATTTCACGCTCGCGCTGTTCTGGGTCCTGATACATGGAAAGCACACGAAGGATGAGGTCCTTGTCCTGCAAGTTTGACTGGCTCACAAGTTCCTGGAATCCTTCCCAGTCCTCAGCCGTGTATTTCATATCCACGTTCGTGTCGAGCTTTGTCTTCTTCAACTGCTCCTTCACGTATGACTCAGACACATTTCCACGACGCTCAGCCAAGCGCTCATTGAAGTTGTAGCCACCATCTGGTGAAGCATACGCACTGACATCCACATTGTTGAGCACGAGACTCTGCTCATCGCTCTTGATGTTGCGGAGGGTGTTGATGAAGTCCTTGATGTTCGAACTGTTCAACTCACTTCCACGCAGATTTGCCTGACCAATCAAGAACTTGATAGTAGCAGCCTGCTTCTGCGAGATGACACGTTGGAAGTTGTCGGGAGCAATAGCCTTGTTGGCATCTGCCACCGTGCGGTGAACAAGTGCAGCCGTGCAGTTCGTGCCATAACCAATCTTCACATCAGGAATCTTAATGGTTTTGTTTCCTTTCTTGGCGTTGAAAGTCATATAGAGGTCACTGGCAGACATAGCCTCTTGGAATGGGAACACTGTACGAAGAGTGGCATGTCCACCATTCTTGTAGCTGATAATCTGATTGTTAGCTTCCACCTTTTCGCCCTGTAATGTGGCAGAAGAACCAACGGCTTCACCTCCTTCCCAACGAAGAACAGGAGTGCAAGTCACGATAGCCTTCTTCTTCATCACCTTGGCAGGGATGTTGGCACTAATCGTTGCAGGCACCTCACCTGCTACGTATTCGAGTGGAGTTGGAGTCACTGTGAAGTTGTCGGATGTGAACTTCATCTTTGAGCACGAACTGAACATCACAGCCATGCCGACGAGTGCAAGAGCACCAAATGCGATTTTTTTCATTTTTCTTTTACTATTATGAATTTTTCATTTTTCACTTTTCATTTTTCACTTCTCACTTCTCACTTTTCACTTCTCACTCCCTTCGTGTATTTTTTACTGAAATACTTCACAGGATACCACACCGAGGCAAAGCCCACAACAATCACCGTGACGAATATGAGAATAATGTCGGAAGCATGAACACTCACGGGATAGACGTCGATGATATAATTGCCAGCCGAGCGTCCAAACTTGATGAGTCCATAGTGCTGCTGAATCAAGCACAAAGCCAGACCGAGCAAAATGCCCACCACGGCTCCCACAACGGAGATGAGTCGTCCTTCGAGCATAAACACATCGGCAATCTGTTGTTCGGAAGCACCGAGGTTGCGCAACGTGATGGAATCCTGACGCTTGTCGATAATCAGCATGGAGAGGGAACCAATGATGTTGAAACAGGCAATGAGTAGGATGAACGTGAGGAAAATATAGGAAATCAGCTTCTCCACTTTCATGATGCGGAACGAGTCCTCCTGTTGCTCATAGCGGTCCATCACCTTGAATTTATCGCCCAATTGCTTCTGAAATTCCTTCTTCGCCTTGTCGATATTCGTACCGCCCTGCAATGCCAATTCCACAGCCGTCACATAGCCCTGTCGCTCAAAGAGTCGGCGAGCAAAACCGATGTTCGTGACAGCGTAGCTATTATCATATTTTCCTTGGCGAACGGCAAATGCCATTCGTGGCGAATAGAGTTCCTCGTGGTTAAAACTACCCGCAGGGTTATTGAGGTCGATGCGCTCACCTTTTCGTGGCGCATAAACCTGAATCGGCGGAAAATCGGTGCTCAAGCCCAAAGAAGCCAAAAGATTCACGCCCAGCACACCATAATCAATGACATCCGCACGAAGTTGGAAGGCACCATCGCCATAACGAATAGCATCCTCGTCAATCAGATTTTGGAAATTGTCGTCCACCCCCTTGATGGTCGCCATCATCTGTCGGTTATTCACTGTGAGCAACGCATTGTCTTCCAACGTCTCACTATAAACGGCAATCAGCGGGTTCTTCTTCAGTTCCTCCAACTCGGGTTCATCAGCTGCCATGTATTTTCCGTCCACTGGTACCACCTTCAACTGCGGGTCGAAAGCCGTGAATAGTCGAGCCACCATGTCCTCAAACCCGTTGAACACCGAAAGGATACAAACCATCGCAGCAGCAGCTATGGCAACACCACACACGGAAATGCCCGAGATGATATTGATGGCTGTATGCGACTTCTTCGAAATGAGGTATCGCTTGGCTATGTAGAAGGGAAAAGACATTTACTTTTTCAACAGATTGTCAATGTTCTCGATATAGTCGAGCGAATCGTCGAGGAAGAACTTCAGTTCAGGAATGATACGAAGTTGATGACGTTCGAGCGTACCCAACTTGTAACGAATGGCACTTGCCTGTTCGTTCACGTTCTTCAGGATTTCCTCAGCACGATTCGAAGGGAACACGCTCAGGTAAGCCTTTGCCACACTGAGGTCGGGACTCACACGCACCACACTCACCGTGACCAGCAAACCATGTGTCTTGCGAGTCTCTTCCTGGAAAATTGTGCTCAAATCCTTCTGAATCAATCGAGCAATCTTATTTTGTCTTGTTGTTTCCATTTTTGAGTTTTTAAAAGTTTCTTAATTCTCTGTAAGCTTCGGTTTTGCCGAAGCCATTTTTCATTTTCCCCTCCCCTCGGGGAGGCTGGGAGGGGGCTTATCTTTTCACTCTAATAATGCTCAATCCGTCTCTCAGAGGCAGAATCACCTTCTCCACGCGCTCATCTTGAGCCACAAAGTCGTTAAACTCCATGATGCCGCGTGTCTGAGGGTCTCGCACAGGAGGCGTTTCGAGCACATGACCATCCCACAAAGTGTTGTCTGCAATGATGTAGCCACCAGGATTCACATACGGGAACACCATGTCGTAGTAATCCTTGTAGCGACGCTTGTCAGCATCGATGAACACCAAATCGAACTTCAAATTCAAGCGTGGCACCACCTCCATCGCATCACCGATATGCATCTTGATTCGGTCAGCGTAGGGAGAATTCTGAAACCACGGCAAGGTGAAGTCCTCTTGTTCGTCGTTCACTTCCACAGTATGAAGCATACCACCCTCTTCCAATCCTTCTGCAAGACACAAACCACTATAACCGCTGTATGTGCCCAACTCGAGAATCAGCTTCGGGCGAATCATCGTCACAAACATCTTCAGGAGCCTTCCCTGCAAATGACCGCTTGCCATGCGCCCATACAGCAAATGCAAATGGGTAGCACGGTAGAGTCGATGCAGATAATCGCTCTCCTTGTCGATGTGGTCTATGATATAATCATCAATGGCAACCCCCAAATCCTCCGCTTCCCAAGCCTTCTCGGAAAGGGAGTCATTTGCACCAACCGACGATTTATCTTCATTTTTATGATTCATCTTCAAAGTATCTATCCCCTCACAGTGTGGATGCAGGGAGGTTTAGCAGTGCTTCAATCCCTAATCTATACGAATCCAGACCGAATCCACATATCACTCCCACGCAAGCACACGAAATCATGGAATGATGGCGAAATTCCTCACGCTGATGCACATTCGAGATATGCACTTCCACCACGGGTGTTTTCACTCCGCGAATGGCATCCTGCAAGGCAATACTCGTGTGGGTATAAGCACCTGCATTGAGTACGATTCCATCCCAAGAGAAACCCACCTCATGAATCTTATTGATGAGTTCACCCTCGATGTTCGACTGAAAATAGTCCAGTTCCACCTTCTCTGCATAGCGTGCCCTGAGCTCCTCGTAATAATCTTCAAAACCACGAGCACCATAGATGCCTGGTTCGCGCTTACCCAGCAAATTCAGGTTTGGACCATTTAAAATCAGTATCTTCTTCATGATTTGTGTTGTTGAATTTTGTCAATGAATCGTATGAATTGTTTTATCAAGGATTTGAAGGATAAAAAGGATTATATTCGTCTCTTTAATACTCCTTAAATCCCTGATTTTTCAAACTTTGAGTGCAAAGATACTTCTTTTCCGTGGATTTCTCCCTTTCGAAATCTCAGAATTTTCCTTTTTTCACATCTCTCCATCATTTTTTAACCTTTAACTTTTAAGTTTTAACTTTTAAAAGTCTATATTTGTACCCAATTCAATGTCTTTTGCACAGAGAAAGGTCTTCATTTTATGGATTTATCACGATTGCTTCGCCGATATTATCAATATCTCAAGTTGGAAAAAGGTTTTTCCGACAACACGGTTGCTGCCTATATGCGCGACGTGGATAAATTCATTTCCTTTGTCAACGATGAGAATTCTTCAAAAAACGACGAATCCATCGATATATTTTCACCTCCCCTCGAAGTGTTTCATCGCTTTTCCGCCACCCTCATCGACATCGGCATCCAACCCACTTCCCTTGCTCGCATCCTCGCAGGTGTCCACAGTTTCTACCTCTTCTTACTTCTCTCCAATGAAATTCCTGCTGACCCGATGGAACTGCTGGAATTTCCAAAGAAGCCTCAGCACCTGCCCGATGTGCTGACCGTGGAGGAAGTAGATAAAATCATTTCCTGTATCGACCTTTCCAAACCCGAAGGACAGCGCAACAAGGCAATCATCGAAGTGCTTTTCTCCTGTGGATTGCGAGTCAGCGAACTCTGTACGCTCCGACTCAACGACCTCTATCTCGAAGATGAATTCATCCGAGTGGAAGGTAAAGGTTCCAAGCAGCGCCTTGTACCTATATCTAATAAGGCAATCCACGAGCTCCAACTCTATTTCATCGACCGCAATGCGATGCGCGACATCAAGCCTGGCAACGAGGATTATGTGTTTCTCTCCAAACGAAAAACCAAAATCTCGCGCATCATGGTCTTCCACTTCATCAAGGAACTCGTGGAGGCTGCAGGCATCCAGAAAACCGTAAGTCCCCACACCTTCCGCCATAGTTTCGCCACCTGTCTCCTCGAAGGTGGAGCCAATCTGCGTGCCATCCAAGCCATGCTGGGGCATGAATCCATCGGTACCACAGAAATCTATCTCCACACCGACACCCATCGTCTTCGTGAGGAAATCCTCAATCATCACCCTCGAGAAATCGAGAACAAAAAGAATAAGGAAATGAACAAATAGAAATGTTGGCATTGGCAGCTCCCCCAAGGGGGAGGGAGACCATCCGGATGGTTTACTCCTCCCCTCGGGGAGGTCGGGAGGGGGCTTC
>OMTC01000081.1 GCA_900313845.1 uncultured Prevotellaceae bacterium | reverse complement strand
AGGAAGAAGTCAGTCTGGCGTGAGCTGTGCGAGAATCCCAATGTTGAGATATTGGCATACTCAGACAACGTTTCTGTGCGCTGCTCTGGCATGGTAAACTTCAATGTGAAGGATGATGTGAAGCGGTGGATATACGATCACAATGAGGTGTTATCACGCCTCTATTCAAGCTATGACCAGATGGAGTATTTCTGTCTGCCAATAGCTGAGATGGACTATTATGACCTCTCGCCAACCCCGCCTGTCAATCTTCATTACGACCTAATAAGTGGTAAAATGGCAGAAGGATTTGTTGGCGAGAAATTCAAGAATAAAGGATAGTTTATTCATCTTTCACGAAGGATACGTTTCACAAAAATGACAGCTCGCAGGGAGGTGCGGGCTGTCTTTTATGTGAATGAGAATGGGTCGCTTTTGGATGTGTGCTACGATTAATGGAAGGCTTAGACGCTGTTCATATAAGGGTCACGTCTGAAGGTATGGTAATGGATGTCCAGATTGTGGGCTTTGTTGTTGCGGAATGCTTTGCGAAGAAGACGTCCGAGTGCACGGAAAGAGAAGCTAAGTTCGCTTAAAAATTTCTTTGTTTCCATATTCTTTTCTTTTTTATTTCTTGTTAATATTCTTTTTGTTTCTCGATGTAAAGATATGACAGTATTGAGCGATTGACAAGGAAATGAATGTTTTTCTACACAGTTTGTTGCGACAGACCTCTTTATTTACGACAAAAACGAAAAGGGGTAAAAAATAATGTCGTATAAGGTGGTTGGGAGATGGTTTGGGGCTATTATATAATAAGGTGTAGGGAGGAAATCGACAAACTGACGGAAAAAGGGAAAGAAATGTTTCAGATTTTGAGGTTTTCTGACGGATTTTGTTTTAGGTTATAAGCAAAAGGGGAGAAAAGGGGTGAAATATTTTGTAAATACATAAATAATGCATAACTTTGCAGTCGTTTTGAAAATGAGACCGGTTTTTGAGGTCTGTTTCCAAGACTTTTCTCTTCTATCAGAAATAAAAAGATTGTATGTTGAATCAGATTATTATTAGCGGCATTATTATTTCACTACGACTTAGTAAGCTCGGAGTGAGAAAGTTGCATTGCAATAAGGTCTGTGGATGACTGCAATAACCTATGAAATAATGCCTTTCTCATTCCGAGCGAATGGGGAAGGTTTTTTTTAGCCCCCTCCTAAGCAGAGAATTTGGAATAGAACTCAAAAACTTAAGAACTTAAAAACTCAAAAAACTTACATATAATGTCAGACAGATTATTTATTTTCGACACTACGCTGAGAGATGGTGAACAGGTGCCTGGTTGCCAGTTGAATACGGTTGAGAAGATTCAGGTAGCCAAGCAATTGGAGGCATTGGGCGTAGATGTGATTGAGGCGGGTTTCCCTATTTCGTCGCCAGGCGATTTCAATTCAGTCATTGAGATTTCGAAGGCAGTGACTTGGCCAACGATTTGCGCGTTGACCCGTGCCGTGGAGAAAGATATTGACGTGGCTGCTGATGCCCTGAAGTTTGCCAAGCGCAAACGCATCCATACGGGTATTGGTACGAGTGACTCCCATATCAAGTTCAAGTTCAATTCCAATCGCGAGGAAATCATCGAGCGTGCTGCGGCTGCCGTGAAATATGCGAAGCGATACGTGGAGGATGTGGAATTCTATGCTGAGGATGCGGGTAGAACGGAGAACGAGTATTTGGCTCGCGTGATTGAGGCTGTGGTGAAGGCTGGTGCTACGGTTTGCAATATTCCAGATACGACGGGTTATTGCTTGCCTTACGAATATGGCGAGAAAATCAAGTACTTGATGGAGCATGTGGATGGACTGAGCGCTGGTAAGGCTATCCTTTCCACTCACTGCCACAACGACCTCGGTATGGCAACGGCTAACACGATGGCTGGTGTGCTCAACGGTGCGCGTCAGGCGGAAGTGACCATCAACGGTATTGGTGAGCGTGCAGGAAACACGTCGCTCGAGGAGGTGACAATGATTTTGAAGTGCCATAAGACCATCGGCATTGAAACCAACATCAACACCACGAAGATTTATCCAACGAGCCGCATGGTGTCGAGCCTCATGAATATGCCTGTTCAACCAAACAAGGCGATTGTCGGTAAGAATGCATTTGCTCATTCCAGCGGTATTCATCAGGATGGTGTACTGAAGAATGTGCAGACTTACGAAATTATCGACCCTCACGACGTGGGCATCGACGACAACTCCATCGTGCTGACGGCTCGTTCAGGACGTGCAGCCTTGAAGAACCGCTTGCAAGTGCTGGGCGTGACTTTGGAGAAGGAAAAGCTCGACAAGGTATATGAGGAATTCTTGAAATTGGCTGACAAGAAGAAAGACATCAACGACGACGACATCCTCGTACTTGCAGGTGCAGACCGTGCGGAGAACCATCGCATCAAGATGGACTATCTGCAAGTGACAAGTGGTGTGGGTGTGAAGTCGGTGGCAAGTCTTGGCTTGAACATCGCTGGTGAGAAGTTTGAGGCATGTGCAACGGGTAATGGTCCTGTGGATGCTGCCATTAAGGCACTTAAGAAGATTGTGAACCGCCAGATGACACTGAAGGAATTCACGATTCAAGCCATCAGCAAGGGTAGCGACGACATGGGAAAGGTACACATGCAGGTGGAGTACAACCACCAGATGTATTATGGCTTTGGTGCCAACACCGACATCATTGCTGCCAGCGTGGAAGCCTATATTGACTGTATTAATAAGTTTAAGAATTAAAGACCCACCCCCTATGAGGAAGTGCTTTTAGGCATAGAAAACACATTGGATTCAATAGAAAAAAACATTTAAAATAATATGGAACAAAAACAAGCAAATAGTGGAGTATCTACTCCCCGCCCTAATAGGGAGGGGCAAGGGGGTGGGTCCACTCTCTTTGATAAAATTTGGGATGCGCACGTAGTTCAGAACGTGGAGGATGGTCCCACTCAGTTGTATATCGACCGACTCTATTGCCATGAGGTGACTTCGCCTCAGGCGTTCGAGGGTCTGCGTGCACGTGGACTGAAGTGTCTGCGACCAGAACAGATTTTCTGTATGCCAGACCATAACACACCTACGCACGACCAGGACAAACCTATCGAGGACCCTGTCAGCAAGAATCAGGTGGATACGCTGGCTAAGAACACAGCCGACTTTGGCTTGACTCACTTCGGCATGATGGATAAGCGCAATGGTATCATCCATGTCGTGGGTCCAGAGCGTGGCTTGAGTTTGCCTGGCATGACTATCGTGTGTGGCGACTCCCACACATCCACTCATGGTGCGATGGGTGCCGTGGCTTTCGGTATCGGAACAAGTGAGGTGGAGATGGTGTTGGCTTCGCAATGTATCTTGCAGCAGAAGCCTAAGTCGATGCGAATCAATGTGGAAGGACACCTTGAATGGGGTGTGACCGCCAAGGACATCGCTCTTTACCTCATGTCGAAACTCACTACTTCGGGTGCAACGGGATATTTCGTTGAATATGCAGGTTCCGCAGTGAAGAGCCTCAGCATGGAAGGAAGACTCACGCTTTGCAACCTCTCCATTGAGATGGGTGCGCGTGGTGGATTCATCGCTCCAGACGAAGTTACCTTTAATTATATAAAAGGTAGAGATTATGCACCAAAGGGTGAGGAATGGGATAAGGCTGTGGAATACTGGAAGACGCTGAAGAGCGACGACGATGCCGTGTATGACAAGGAACTCACTTTCCAAGCCAAGGACATTGAACCAATGGTGACATACGGTACCAATCCTGGTATGGGTATGGGCATTACTGAGAGTATCCCAACCATCGACACGATTGACGCAGCAGGACAGGCTTCGTTTATCAAGTCGCTCAACTACATGGGCTTCGAGCCAGGCGAGCAGTTGCTCGGCAAGAAGATTGACTATGTGTTCCTCGGTGCTTGTACGAACGGACGAATCGAGGACTTCCGTGCTTTCGCAGGTCTTGTGAAAGGCAAGAAGAAGGCAGATAACGTCACCGCATGGCTTGTGCCAGGTTCGTGGATGGTGGATGAGCAGATTCGTAAGGAAGGTCTCGACAAGGTGCTGGAGGCATCAGGCTTCGAAATCCGCCAGCCAGGTTGTTCCGCTTGTCTTGCCATGAACGACGACAAGATTCCAGCAGGCAAACTCTCCGTTTCCACTTCAAACCGTAATTTCGAAGGTCGTCAAGGACCAGGTGCTCGCACCATCCTTGCTTCTCCACTCGTAGCTGCCGCTGCAGCAGTGACGGGAGTAATTACTGACCCTCGCACATTAATGAAATAATCTTCTAAATGTGAGTCTTTTAATCCCAAGATTATGAAACAGAAATTCGATATTATACAGTCAACATGTGTGCCACTTCCTTTGGAGAATGTGGACACCGACCAAATCATCCCTGCTCGTTTCCTGAAGGCAACGACACGCGATGAGAAATTCTTTGGCGACAACTTGTTCCGCGATTGGCGCTATGATAAGGAAGACCAGCCTAAGCAGGACTTCGTCTTTAACCAGACAGATTTCTGTGAAGCTCCACACGAGGGAGTGCATCAGATTTTGGTGGCAGGCAAGAACTTCGGTTCGGGTTCGAGTCGTGAACATGCGGCTTGGGCAATTGCGGGCTATGGCTTCCGCGTGGTCATCTCCTCGTTCTTTGCCGACATCCACAAGAACAACGAGCTGAACAACTTCGTGTTGCCAGTAGTGGTAAGTGATGAATTCCTGGCAGAACTCTTCCAAAGCATCAAGGAGAATCCTCAGATGCAGGTGAAGGTGGATGTGCCAAACCAGACCGTCACTAACCTTGCTACGGGTCGGAGCGAGACTTTCGAAATCAACGGCTACAAGAAGTATTGCTTGATGAATGCGCTCGACGACATCGACTTCCTCCTTGAAAACAAGGACAAGATTGAACAATACGAAGAAAAGGCGAAGAGGTGAAGAAAATTGAAATCATGGACACGACGCTCCGCGATGGGGAACAGACCAACGGAGTGTCGTTTGTGCCTCACGAAAAACTCAGCATTGCCCGTATGCTTCTGCATGAACTCCATGTGGACCGCATCGAAGTGGCTTCAGCCCGCGTGTCTGATGGCGAAAAGGATGCCGTCACTGCCATCTGTCGATGGGCGCGACAGGCGGGCATGTTGGAGCGCGTGGAAGTGTTGGGCTTCGTGGATGGCACCACCTCGATTGATTGGATAAACGAATGCGGATGCAAGACGCTCAACCTGCTTTGCAAGGGTTCGGAGCGCCACCTGACGTATCAGCTGAAGCAGACGCTGGAAGAGCATGTGGCTGCCATTAAGCAGAGCCTCGACTATGCCACGAGCTTAGGCATCAACGTGAATCTCTATTTAGAGGACTGGAGCAACGGCATGAAGGACTCGCCCAACTATGTGTATGACTTCGTGAATGCCTTGAAGGACTCAAACGTTCAGCGATTCATGTTGCCCGACACGCTCGGCATCCTTACGCCAGTGGAAGTGTCGCGCTTCATGACTCAGATGAAAGAATGGTTCCCAACGTTGCGTTTTGACTATCATGCTCACAACGACTACGACTTGGCAGTTGCCAACGTGATGAGCGCTGTGATGGCGGGTTGTTCGGGAATCCACACCTGTGTGAATGGTTTGGGCGAACGTGCAGGCAACGCACCGATTTCGAGTGTGCAAGCTGTGTTGAAAGACCATCTCGGCTTAGAGACTTCCATCAACGAGGAAAAGCTCAATGCAGCAGCCAAGTTGGTGGAGAGTTTCAGTGGTATTGCCGTGCCGCCAAACAAGCCCATCGTGGGTGAAAGCGTGTTCACGCAGGTGGCTGGAGTTCATGCCGATGGCGACTCCAAGAAGAACCTCTATTGCAATGCCCTCTTGCCTGAACGCTTCGGCAGAAAACGCGAATATGCGTTGGGTAAGAACAGTGGCAAGGCGAACATCTTGAAGAATCTGGAGGAACTCGGACTGGAACTCACGCCTGAGCAGACGCGCCGAGTGACAGACCGAATCATAGAACTGGGCGACAAGAAGCAACTCATCACGCAGGAGGACTTGCCATTCATCGTGAACGATGTGCTGAAGCACAGCACACCCGACGATAAGGTTCGTCTTCGCAGCTATATGGTCAGCACCGCGTACGGTCTCAAGCCAATGGCATCCGTGAAACTCGAGGTGAATGGTGAACTCTTTGAGGAGTCGGCAATGGGCGACGGTATGTACGACGCTTTCATCCATGCTGTCCGTCACATCTACCGCGACAAACTACATCGTCAGTTCCCATGGCTCACCAACTATGCCGTGAGTATTCCTCCAGGTGGACGCACCGACGCACTCGTTCAGACCACCATCTCTTGGACTTTCAATGAGAAAACTTATCGCACTCGTGCCCTCGATGCAGACCAAACGGAAGCTGCCATCAAAGCTACCATCAAGATGCTCAACATCCTCGAGAATG
Organism: uncultured Prevotellaceae bacterium; assembly: GCA_900313845.1. GTDB lineage: Bacteria > Bacteroidota > Bacteroidia > Bacteroidales > Bacteroidaceae > UBA3839. The sequence continues at coordinate 974 of OMTC01000081.1, read as the reverse complement.
AACAGGAGGAGACGAAGTAAAGTGTTTATTTGTAACAGATTATCATAGATGACAAGCAATATGAAAAGAATTAGTATTTTAGTGGCATTTGCTGTTGCGCTCTTGCTGACAGCTTGCGCACAAAAGCAAAAGGAAAACCAAAGTGTGGAAACCAAGACATTAGTTGCTTATTTCTCAGCAACAGGCACCACCGCTGAGGCTGCTCAGAAAGTGGCTGCCGTGACAGGTGGAGACTTGCATGAGATTCAGCCTGCTGAGCCTTACACAGATGCCGACCTCAATTGGCGCGACAAGCAGAGTCGCAGTTCCGTAGAGATGGCAGACAAGTCGAGTCGTCCCGCTGTGAAGAACACAGTGGAAAACATCGAAAAGTACGACACCATTTATGTAGGTTTCCCTATTTGGTGGGGCATCGCACCAACTATCGTCAACACGTTCTTGGAGCAATATAAGCTCGATGGCAAGACGCTCGTTCCTTTCTTCACCTCTGGTGGCAGTGACAAGGGCGAAACCTTGAAGTACTTGCAACCTTCAGCTCCAAATGGCAATTGGAAAGAGCCAATGAACCTCACCAGCATGAGCGAGGACGATATCAAGAAGTGGGTGGAGAGCTTGAAATAAACCATCTCTCTTCCATTAGAAAAAGCAAAAGAGGCCGTGTCAAAAGTAACAGACACGACCTCTTTGCTTTATTCACGAAGCCAAGCATAACGCTTTCGGTGCCGTAGATAGTGGAGCTCGTCGCCATGACGATAAGCCTCCTTCTCAAAACGGATGTTCTTGTAAGCCACAAACCTGTCCTTGTACTTGAAAAGCAGCACCAGCCATTCCGTCACATACCACAGATAGAAAAACACGAATAGCATTTCACACATCTGGGCTGTGTGAATCCGCTCATGGTTGATTTCCTTGGCATGGAGATGCACGCCGTGTCGTACGAAAATCACGCCAAAGAGGTTGATGGCATAGAATTT
>OMTC01000080.1 GCA_900313845.1 uncultured Prevotellaceae bacterium | reverse complement strand
GAGGCGTTAGCTTTGGCATTAGCCTCAGTTACAGTAAGCTTCGGTTTTAGCGTTAGCCTCAGTTACTGAAAAGCTTCGGTTTTAGCATTAGCCTCAGTTACCGTAAGCTTCGGTTTAGCCGAAGCCATTCTTCATTCTTCACTCTTCATTCTTCATTTAATTATGAAACAATACACATTGACACGCAGCGAGATGCAAGTGATGAACGCACTTTGGTCGATGCCAGCAAGGAAGGGCACCGTGGCGGAAATCATTGAGCATTACGAAGAGCCCAAACCCGCTTATACCACCATTGCCACCTTTGTGAAGATTCTCATCAATAAGGGATTCTTGGCAGCGGAAAAGGCGGGCAATGGAACCCGTCTGTTCATCTATCGCCCACTTTTGTCGAAGGACGAATACACGCGGCGAGTGATGAAGGATGTAAAGGACAATTTCTTCGGTGGTTCCGCCTCTTCTTTCCTTTCTTTCTTCGTGCGCGAAGAACAGATGTCGGACGACGAAATCCAGAAACTTTTCGAAATGATTGAGAAAGGAGGTGAATGATATGGAAATGCTCGAATTCATCGTACTTTTTTCCATTAAGTCAGCATTGGTTTTGACCGTGCTTTGGCTGCCTTATGCCATACTTTTGCGTCGCGAAAAATTCTTCCGTTTCAACCGCATTGTGCTGCTTTCCATCATTGTGCTTTCTTTCCTCATTCCTTTGCTCGATGTGCCAGCCTTGCGGATTGAAACGGCATCCCATGGCGTGATTGAATTCGGAATGCCACAAGCCTTGATGGAGATGCAGGAAGGTTTTCGTAAGGCGTTTCTCTTGCCCGAAGTGGTCGTTTCGGGTGCAGAACAAAAGTCTGCTTTCAATTGGCTGTTCACCCTTGCCCTTATTTATGTGGTAGGCGTGGCAGTGGCATTGTTCTTCCGTCTGAAGAACTATATCCGCATGAAGCGTTTCATATCGAGTGGTTGCCTATGGACCGACAAGCTCGATGGCGACACGCTCTATTGCCATGCTGCATCCGTGGTTCCCTTCTCGTGGATGCATTCCATCGTGATTTCAGAAAGCGATTATGAGCAGAACGGACGCACGATTCTGCTTCATGAAAAAGCGCATATACGTTTGCACCATTCCTACGATGTGTTGTTGGTTCAGTTCATGAAAATCCTGCAGTGGTTCAATCCGTGCATCTATTTGCTCGAGTTCGACCTGCGCGATGTGCATGAATACCAAGCCGACGATGCAGTCCTCTCAGCGGGCATCACTGCCTACAATTACCAATCACTTCTTATTAAAAAAGCCGTTGGCTCCAGCTCCTACACCTTTGCCAACAGCTTCAATCACAGTTTGTTAAAAAAACGTATCACTATGATGTTACAAAAGAAATCAAGTCCTTGGCGCATGGCTCGTGCCTTGTATCTTGCGCCTTGTGCAGTGCTGCTCGCATTGCTTTTTGCCACTCCGCAACTCAGCAGTTGCAAGCAGGACGGTGGCAAAGTTAGTGAAAATTCTGAAAACAACAGCGAAAAACAAGAAGGAATTTCCGCTACAGTGTCTGCCGACACCCTTCAATCGCCTGTCACCAAGCAACAAGTGAAAATCGAGGGTGAAGATGGTGAAGTCACCACATTGAATGTGCTGAGCGTTGCCGGCGCTGATGAATCGACAGACAAGGCACAGCTGAAACCCGATGACAAAATCCGCACAATACCAGCTCAAGCAATGGTGGCTGCCGAGGATTACGATGGTGAAGATGTTTTCGACATGGTGGAGGAAATGCCAGCATATCCTGGAGGCATGGAAGAATTGATGAAATTCCTGCAAACTCATGTGAAGTACCCGAAGGAGGCTGAGGAGAAAGGTCAGCAAGGCAGAGTACTTGTGACGTTTGTCGTGGAGAAGAATGGTAGCATCACGAATGCGAAGGTGGTGAAATCGGTGAGTCCTGAACTCGATGCCGAGGCACTGCGTGTGGTGAAGTCGATGCCGAGGTGGACGCCTGGCAAGCAGAGGGGAGAGGCAGTCCGCGTGAAATTCACCATTCCTATTGTGTTCCGCTTGCAATAACCTTCTTCTTTGATTCTTCAGACTTTTTCGTTCATATTTCCTGAACTTTTCGTGTGGATGAACTAAAATGGCGAGCCCTCGTCAAAAACACAGCGAAGGCTCGCTGATGCGATGACGAGCCTTCGTTAAAACGATAGCGAAGGCTCGCCAATTAAGTAAAAGCAAACAAACGTTTCAGTTGGATTGAAGGAAAGCATTGCGAAAAGCGAAGGAGAGATTGGACGAATCCCAATCTCTCCTTCGCTTGTTCAAATCTTTTCCCAAATCTTTGTCTAATTCTTAGCTTTGCTATTTCTAATCTTCGCTTTGTTATTTCTTCTCAATCACTCTGTAGCGTCCGCTGAGGTGGAGATAAGCGAAGAGTTGGAGCAGTCCGTCGTAGTAGGCATCGAAATAGCCATCGGCGTAAGGTTTGTGCTCTGATGCCCAAAAATGGTTGATGAATTCGGCACGATGAGGATTGGTGGCAGCGAGCGACACGGCTGCGGTGGTGGCAACGAGACCGAGGGAATGGCGAAGGTTCTTAGGATAGTTGCCAGCGCGGAGCGTGTCGGTCACAGCAGTGCCATCGGCATTGTATTGGTCAACAAATGTTTCCACACCTTGCTGAATGCGGTTGGCATAGTCGTTTTGCCATTCGCGGTCGGCACAGCTCCAAGAGTAGTCGAGTGCGATGTTCATTGGCACACGCCAAGAGTCAAAACGGAAACCAGAACCCATGAATCCGCGTCGAGGCAATGCGCTACCGTCGAAGTTGGAATAGTCGTTGTTGAGTCCTGTTTGAGGGTGGGTTGCTTTGTGGAGATAGGCACGGCTGGCTGCAGCACATTCCTTCCAGAATTCGCTACGTCCGTCGTTGGCATAACGAGCCCACACTTCGTAGAAAGCAGGGAGATGGTAGGATGGGTCTGTGTAGTTAGCACCCCAACCCGAAGGAACGAAAGTGATGAGTTTGTGCTCCATGTTGATGAGGTTGCCACCGCGGTCGCCTTCTTTGTGCCCCATCACGTTGTTCAGAATGAATTGTGCTTCAGCGAGATAGTTGATGTCGCCATTGTTGCCCCAGAGGTTGGAAGCGAAGAGCAGCGAGGTGATGTAGTAGAGTTCTCCATCGGAAGCAGGACCTTGAGAGTTGCGTCGTCCGTCCGTTCGGCAACTCCATGCGAAATAGCTCCATGCGAAATAGCCTTTCAGGTCGCCATCCTGGTGCTGCATATATTTCTTGCTCCATCGCCAAAGTCGGTCGAACATGTCCTTGCGTCCGAGTTGCACGGCAATCATCATGCCATAGCTCATGCCCTCGGTGCGGGCATCGTTGTTCTTCACGTCGGAGATGTAACCCATCGAATCGCCCACTTCGAAGTAGATTTTGTCGGGACCCTCGAAGAGTTCGTAGCACACTTGGTTGATTCGGTCGTCAATCTGCTTTTGAGAATAACCCAGTTCGGCAAGGATATTGCGGTACTTGCCTGTCTGCATGCCGCCTTTGTTCCACGGAGCTTTCAGTTGTTTGCTTGGAGGATTCACTGAGATTTGTAACGCACTTGCTGATGTGGCAATGAGCAGCATCGTTGCCACGAGAATCATAGATTTTGCTTTCAACATAATAGATTTTTATTTGAATGAATAGTTTGTAGGTCACAAAGTTACGAAGAATTCGCAGAAATGCAAGTATTTCTTGGAAATAAGTTTCGCCTTTTGGATGAAAGGGGAATAATAATTAGCGCTTGATGCAGTATTTGTGCCGATTGGATTTTGAAAGATGGCAAGAAATTATTTACTTTGCAAAAACAAATCAAAAAGACGATGAGTGATTTTTCAATAGGTTTGACCTTTTCGGGTGGCGGTTATCGTGCTGCGGCCTATCATTTGGGTACATTGTGGATGCTGCACCACTTGAAAGTGGATGACGGAACACTGCTGGAGCATGTGGAGGTGCTGAGCACCATTTCGGGCGGTTCCATCACAGGTTTGCGCTATATGCAGGCATTGGCAGAAGGCGAAGATATAGATGAGATGGTGGATGACGTGATGGACTTCATGCGCCATGTCGATTTGGTGACGGATGCGTTCGAGCAGATGGATGACTATGACCATGTGAACGGTGCGTCTTCCATCCGTACGATGAAGGATATATACGATGAGAAACTCTTCAAGGGCTGTACCTTTGGCAAACTGATGGAGAAGATGGACGACATCCCCGTCAATCATTATGCAGCCAATGGCACCGACTTCACCAATGGTTATGAATTCCGTTTTCAGATTTCGGATATACAGAGGAATGAAAGTGGCTATTTTGGTAATGCCTCTCACCGCATTCCTCAGAATGTCATTCCGCAAATTCGACTGTCGGAGGCTTTGGCTTGTTCTTCGTGCTTTCCTGGAGGCTTCGAACCTATGATTTTTCCCGATGACTTCGCCATTTTTCAAACAGAAGAAGGCAAGGAACTGCTGGAAAAATATGGGCGATTTGGCATCATGGATGGTGGTGCTATCGACAATCAAGGTATCGAACCTTTGCTATTGGCTGAGGAGCGCATGAGGAACAAAAGTGGGAATCAGAAAGAATGTGCGCTCGATTTGGTGATAGTGAACGATGTGACGCATGTGAACATGACTCCATACGTACCCAAGAACATCAAACTGCCGAAGTTGTTGAACAAGTTGAATCTCAATCGATTGTGCTCGTATTCCAATTGGATAACCACTTTGCTGGCAGTGGCTATCATTCCAACCGCCCTCTTCAAATGCACTTGGCTGCTGTGTGTGCTGTCGTCTTTGTTTACTGTTTCAGCTATTTTTTCGATTCTCTTCAGGATAGGTAGAAATAAGGCGAAGAAGGCATTGGGGAACACGTTCTTGAAACATTGTGTGGGTGACTTGTTGAGTCTTCGCTTTTCCGACCTTGGTACGATGCTCTTCAATCGTGCCACTTCGTTGGTGACACTGACGAGTGGTGTGTTTATGAAGCAAATCCGTACGTTGGAATACAAGCATCTGTTCGAGAATGAATTATTCACGAATCGTGCTGTCGCTAACACGATTTACGAATTGGAAAAGGGCGAAACCTTCGACCAGCAGGTGGAAAATGGAAAACTGCCTGAGTACCTGCGTCCTTCTCAGGCCATTCGCGACAATAGCCAAATTGCATCAAAGGTGAAACCAACTCTTTGGTTTACAGAGGATGACAAGAAGAATCAAACGCAGGAACGACTTTTTGCGGCTGGACGCTACAGCATCTGCTTCGTTTTGTTGCGCTATATCTATAAGTTGAGGACGAAGAACTATAAGAATATCACCAAGCGTCACCAGATGCTGCTTGACTTGGAACCTCAGCTCAAGGAGTATTGGGAACGATACCAGAAGAATCCGCTGGAAGGTATAAAAAGTGAAAAGTGAAGAGTGAAAAGTGAAAAATGCCTTCCGGGTGAAATCGCTTCACGCTTCACGTTCTACGCTCCACGCTTTACCAACTAACTTCGTTAAACTTTAAACGTTAAACTTTAAACGATATAGTTGTACAATAATCCATAAAAGGAGGATTTTTTTCAGCAGATATGTGAGGAATGTTGTGTAAATTTGCAAACGAGAGAAAATGCTTTTAACTAACATTCAAAAATACACGAAAATGAAGGTGAAATATCTGTTGATGGCACTATCGGCTTTGATGCTTTTTTCAGCAACAACGGCGGATGCCAAGAAGAAAAAGAAAGTCGATTTGTGGCCCGATGGCACACCCGTGAGCGAGTGGTTCAAACAGGCAACCCCTGCCACGTTGGAGTCACTGGGCAAGCAATATGTGCTGACAGAGCATGGCGTGAAACAAGATTCCACGTTGGTGCAAACCGAGGCGATTCAGGCTGTGATTGACAAAGCTGCTCGCTCAGGGGAGAAAACCGTGGTGATTGTTCCTCAAGGTACTTTCCTCAGTGGTGCCCTTTTCATGCGCCAAGGCGTGAACCTTTGGGTGGCAGAAGGTGGAAAACTGAAAGGCAGCGACGACATCAAGGATTTCCCTATCTGCGATACGCGCATTGAAGGACAGAGTTGCAAGTATTTCCCTGCATTGCTCAATGTGGATAAGATTGATGGCATTACCATTTCGGGAAAAGGTGTGGTGGATGGAAACGGACTTCGCTACTGGAGGGCGTTTTGGCTTCGCCGTTCTTGGAATCCTAAGTGCACGAACAAGGATGAGCAGCGTCCGCGCTTGCTTTATGTGTCGCATAGTAAGAACGTGGAAGTTTCTGGACTCACTTTCCAGCATTCTCCATTCTGGACCACTCATTATTATCAGTGCGAGAATGTGCGTGCGCTCAATCTGCGTATTCTCTCACCAGCAAGTCCTGTGAAGGCTCCTTCAACCGATGCCATCGACATTGACGTGTGCAAAAACATGTTGGTGAAGGGTTGCTTCATGGCGGTGAACGACGACGCTATCGCTTTGAAGGGTGGAAAAGGCGTGGATGCAGACAAGGCTCCAGATAATGGTTCGAACGAGAATATCATCATTGAGGACTGTGAATATGGTTTCAGCCACGGCTGCCTCACTTGTGGCAGTGAGTCGGTGCACAACAAGAACATCATCCTTCGTCGCATCAAGGTGGAACATGGACAGCGTTTGCTTTGGCTGAAGATGCGTCCCGACACTCCTCAGAACTATGAATATATCACCGTGGAGGACATCACAGGCTTTGTTTCCAATTTCATTTTCATCAAGCCTTGGACTCAGTTCTTCGACCTCGAAGGCAGAACAGAAATTCCTCTCTCGTATGGCGACCACATCACGATGCGCAACATCAACATGACTTGCGACAAATTCTTCGAGGTGCAAAAGAGCGACCAGTACAAACTCTCCAACTTCGTTTTTGAGAATATCACCCTGAATGCCAAAGGCTCTCCGCTGGATGAAAGCCAAGTGGAAGGATTCGTGGTGAAGAATGTGAATGTGAGTTATTGAGGTCTAAGGTCAAAAGTCTAAGGTCAAAAGTCTAAGGTCAAAAGACAAAGGTCAAAAGACAAAGGCTGAAGGTCGAAAGTCGCAGGTCAAAAGAATGTGATTTTCACTCTAAAATAGAAGAAGATAAAGAAAAGGTGAATTTTGTTTTCACCTTTTCTTTTTTATATGTAAATTTGCAGCTACTTAACTATCAATTTATTTACTAGCTCAAATATGAAAAGGTTTTTACTTGTTGCATTGGTGATGCTGAATGCCTACATTTCAGTAGCGCAGAAAACGGTTTACATTCCAGTTGAATGGAGGTATAACACTTCGACTTATAAGGAATCGGACCCAAACCACACGGCGCAATACTCGAAGACTCGCAGCCGTGAATCTGAAAATTTCATCGTTTTTTGGGAAAAGGGCTATGGCAACACAGCTCCCGACAAGCTTTCCAGGAGTGATGCGCTCTATGTGGACATTGACGATTTGTTGGCAAAGGCAGAACTGTTCTACAAACTGAATGTGGAGACCTTGGGCTTTGTGGATCCAGAAAAATCGAGTGTTTCTAAATACAAGAGTATCATTTGTTTGCTCCACGACACGGGATGGACTGCCACGGGTTCAGGCTACGATTTCATGATACCTGCCTTGTGGGTTACTCCGAGCACTTGCAAACCTGTGGGACACACCATTGCTCATGAGATTGGACATTCGTTCCAGTACATGTGCTTCTCAGATGCTAACAACCATCAGAACTCGAATACTGTTGGTACAGGCTTTCACCTTCCAGTGGGCAACGGTGCTGCCATTTGGGAGAGCACGGCTCAGTGGCAGGCTGCTCAGGCTTATCCAAACCAAATGTTCTCGGAAAGCATGGGCGTTTTCCGTAATAGCCACAACTACGGCATGACCAACGAATGGCATCGCTATCAGAGTTATTGGTGGCTCTATTACCTTTGCCAGTATTACAATGATATTCAGACCATTGCAAAGATATGGAACCAACCGTTGCAAGGAGCGAAGGACTTCAATGAGGCGTTGATGGCATTGAAGGGTTTGTCGGCAGAGCAATTGTACCGCATGTATTATGACTATGCAGCTCGTTGTGCGACATGGGATTTCGATGCCTGTGTGCCTTATCGCAACAATTTTATTGGTGATTTCCGTTATGCTTGCTCAAAGCTGGATACAAGGAAATATCAGGTGGCTTTGTCGAGTTGTCCGCAGAGCACGGGTTTCAATGTGATTCCTTTGCAGGTTCCTGCTGCTGGTACAGAAGTGACGACTCATTTCACAGCCCTTCGATTGAGCAAGGCAACTTTGGCAGATGCAGACCCAGGTGAGTATTTGGATGGAGACAGCAAGTTTGTGACGGCAAAGAGGATGCGCTACAATGTGGTGAATTCCAGTGACCGAGGTTTCCGTTTGGGCTATGTGGCATTGCTGAAGGATGGTAAGCGCCAGTATTTCAATGCCGATTCCGTGTATGCAACGGGTTACAACGACGTGACAGTGGATGTGAGCTTCACCGTGCCTGCCAATGTGAGCAAGATGTGGCTGATTGTTTCGCCTGCATTGAAGAAATACATTCAGCACAAGTGGGACGAGGACATTTCGAACGACGACATGTGGCCTTACACGTTTGAACTGGAAGGAACGGATATAGGTAAAAATGCCATCGTGCACACGGGCTATGTGGATAAGTCGGAGGTGAATCCAACGATTGATGGACGAGAGATTGCAGACGTCACTTTCACTTACGATGTGACAACCCCATACGATGCAACGGGCTATAGTGGTGCCACGATTGGCGTGGGCGGCAAGGCTGCTTCTGCTCTCGGAACTGCTTTCCAGATGCAACCTTCTGAAATAGCTGGCAAGATGGTGGCATACAGTTCATCTGGTCCTGCCGATGGAAAGGTGATGTTCTATGCAGCCAAAGAAGATGGTAGTTTGCAGACGAGGGGAAGCAATACGAATGCAACGTATGGACATTGGTTTAATAGAACAGGTGGTGTGCAAGACTGGGGCAATTCGTCTTATCTTTATAGCGATTTCACCCCTTCCAGCCTGTCCTTCTTCATCGGACAGTATCCTGCGCGTTGTGCAGAAGGTTCTACTTATACGATTGCTCAGGCTTTGCGTTATCGTAAGGGAAGTGCATACGCCAAAGCTCTCTTCGTGTTCCATGTGAAGATTGACAGTTCCTCTCCAGCAGCTTTCTACATGCCAACCATTGACTACAAGGACCCTACAGGAATTCAGGGTGTGGAAATGGATGAGGCACGAGTGAAGGACGCTGCCGTTTATGATTTGAGTGGAAGAAGAATCGCAGCAGACGTCCATCAACTTGGCAGTTCCCTGCAACAAGGTATGTATTTCATTGGTGGCAAGAAAGTGCTTGTTAAGTAAAGCATTAGAAATACTCAAATATACCAATGAATAAGAAAGCAATCATCACAATCATGCTCACACTTGTTGCTGTGATAGGTCGGGGACAAACCTTGTTATCCAAACATGTGTTACCATCTAGTGACTTGATAGATACTAAATGGAGAAACGAATACAGTGGCAATTGGGACATCGCGTTTTTCGAACATTTTGCGGTGTATGATTGTAAATTCTGGGACTATGAAAGTGTAAAAGAAAAAGGTGATAAGTATGATTTCACACTTAGAAATCATAACAATATGCTCGTCGTTAAAGCAGGCAAAGAAAAGAACGGCAAGAGAACTATACAGATAGGTCAGAACAAACCACAACTCTATTCAAGAATTACAAGTCAGTTTTTGCCGTACTACCCAAAAACGGATGCCAGTACAGAGCTGATTGATAATGGTTATAGCCGCATAGATACCATAACTATTGTAGGGTGGCTAAAGGATATGCCCGAGAACGAACGCGCAGCAGGTGCTTTCGGAGTTACATACAACAGCATTTATCAGAATGGTCAGACTTCAGTGTATGGAGAAGTCGACTCCATAGGTCGCTTTACTGTAAAAGTGCCCGTCATCAATTCCCATGAGCTTTTCTTACGACATGGCTCTACCAGCATTTCCACCGTTTTCGAGGCTGGAGAAACATATTTCCTGCTGCAAGACTTCAAGAACAACCAGATGATGTTCATGGGCAGGAACAGTATGCTGCAAAACATGTACCTGACGCATCAGGAATTCTTTGGTCGGATAGCGCCCTATATGAGTGGTGGTCCGCAGCACGGACCATATAGCAGTTACGATGAATTCTATAAGGACTCGGAAAAGTTCTGGGGAAAGATAAATAGCGATCTTGACAGTATTGTCAAGCTGCACCCCACTTTGTCGCCAAAATACACGAATTACTTACGCAATTACTGGAATGTGATAAAGGCAGAGAGATTGGCTCAGGCTGGAAACCATTTGCCCGACCACAAACTACCCAAAGCAGCACTCGATGAGATTGTTGAAAAATACTGGAAGCATCTGCCACGTCCTTACACAGCCTATTGTAGCATAATATTCGGCTTACGTCTAAATCTGTTGGTGCAGTTCATGGCACTAAACCCTTTTGATGCCACCTCCGCCACATTCAAAAGTATGATGAATGATAGCGACCTTGATATACCAGCCTCATACAGAGAAACCATCGAGAAATATCTCAGCTTGGTAGATGTCTTCCGCCGACCGCAATATGAAAGATTTCTTTTTAGGCTTGAATGCAACTGCTACGATAAGTGGCAGTAATCACTCGCTAAGTTCGACGATGATGGAGATGGCGGAAGAGCGTATCTTGCTGCCTATCGTGAAAGATGGTATGAGGGAACTGAACCAGAAGTATCTCGACCTTGAGAACAAGAACCAGCAAAGCATCCAGTCTTCTGGGATGAGTCTGGGCGAATCTCTCTTCCATCAATTCACAGAACCCTACAAAGGAAAGATTATTCTTGTGGATTTCTGGGGGACATGGTGCATACCTTGCATGAATGCCTTGGCGAAATCGCAGGAAGAATACAAAAGGCTATCGAAATACGATATTGTTTACATGTATTTTGCAAACAATAGTCCAGAAGCTAAGTGGAAGGATGCCATCGAGCAAAATCAGATAAAAGGCAATCAGGTAGTTCATTTCAATCTGGAGCCAACAGAACAGACGGCTATCGAACAATATTTCCAAGTAAACAGTTTCCCATCATATTTCTTGATTGACAAAGAAGGTCGTTTATTGCCATACAAAGTTGATGCAAGAGACCTCGACGCACTGGAGAATTTGATACAGAGAATAGAGTAATTTGCAGATTACACGCTCATTTCGCTGATACTTTTGTCAACGACCAAGATTGGGCACTACTTTTCTATCTTTAGTAAACCAAGAATGCTTTTTCGTTGAAAAGGGAGAAGCTTTCTTGCAGAATTTTGTTTTTGAGAGAAAGGGGATAGTCTTTGTGGGAAGCTAAGAAATCTTCTACCATCTTCTTGGCT
>OMTC01000215.1 GCA_900313845.1 uncultured Prevotellaceae bacterium | reverse complement strand
AGTCAATCCGCAAAAGTCTTGCACCAAAAGCATTCTTTGTCTTGGATGTGTCGATTTTATGTAACAATTTGTAACACATGTCTTTGTTTTGCGAAAAATCAGATACTTTTGCTTATTGTTTTGTGCTTTTTTAATAAATTTGCCAACAATCTTCCAAAATTTTAGTGTAAATAGTTATTTTATGGTAAAGAAAAAAACAGCCTTCGAAGAAGATTGATTTTGTCGCTGCCCAGGCTGGTGTGGCGACTTCGACTTGTTGGCAAACATGAGCGATGAGGAATCGTATGCCTACGCATGGATTGAGGATATCACCATTTCGCGCGAGGACCCTTTCAAACCTATTGAGAACTATCCTTATCTTAACGAGTTCCAGACACTGGATGAGCAGGAAGCGTTCAGCATCCTTGACGAGAACAGTGACGGAAACACTTGGGACTTCGCTTACAATAGCGATGACAACTGGTTTGCACGATACACCTATAGTGAAGTGTTTGAGGCAGACGACTGGCTGATTTCACCAGCCTTCCACTTCGATGCTGGCAAGCAGTACACCCTGAGTTTCGATACATGGAACAAGGGCTACGACGAGCGCATTGAGGTGAAGTTAGGCACCGAAGTCGCTTTTGAGGGTATGTTCATGCCAATTGTTAAACCGACCGACGTGCTGTGGGAGGAACCACAGGGCATGGAGGCAAGGTTCTCTGTCAGCGAGTCGGGCACCTACTACATTGGTTTCCATGCCATCAGCGATGCCGATAGGAACAAGCTCTTTGTGGATAATGTGCTGGTTGACATCTTCGAAATGGAAGCGCCAGCGGCTCCTGCCGACTTCACTGCCGTGCAGACAGAGGAGAAGCTGGAGGTGACTGTCAGTTTCACGGCTCCTACTGCGAAGCGCAATGGCGATGCCTTGACAACCAATCTGGACAAGATTGAGCTGATGCGTGACAACGAGGTCATCCATAGCTTCGAGAATGTGACACCAGGAGCAGCCCTTTCGTGGGTTGACAATGGTGAAGACTTGACGCTTGGCATCCACAATTAATATGCAGTGGCATATAACGACAAGGGTGCTCTACCTTGTCACGCTGCCTATCCTGCTGGAGGCTGGTAAGAATTACAATGTCGTCATCAATGCCTACAACGGAGGTATTCCAGAGCGCTTCGAGGTGATGCTGGGCAAGGAACCAACTGCCGAGGCGTTGACGACCACGCTGATTGCTCCTACGGAAGTGACCACGGATGATGAACAGGGTGAAGAATACGAGAATCTGTTCTCGGTGGATGAAACGGGACTGTATTACGTTGCCATCCATGCCATCAGTGACCCCGATAAGTTCCATCTTGTGGTGAATTACCTCAGCATCGAGGATGGTGCCCTGACAAAAGCTCCAGCAGCTCCAGCCATCAGTGCTGTAGCAGACGAGACGGCTGCCTTGAAGGCAACTGTGACGGTGACGACTTCCAAGTATGCCGTTGACGATTCACCTCTGACCGCCAACCTGACTCGTGTTGACCTCCTTCGCGACGGACAAGTCGTCGATTCTTCTATAGGTGTTGCTCCTGGCGAGGCTGTGGTATTTGAGGATGAACCCGATGAATTGGGCATGCACGTTTACCAAGCCATCCCATACAATGAATATGGCAAGGGACTAAAGAGCGAAAAGCTTGCCATATATGTGGGCCCAGACATTCCTGCTGCTGTCCAGAACCTGACTGCCACCGATGGCGGCGATGTGGTTTCGTTGAAGTGGAACAAGGTGGGCATCGTTAGTGAGAATGGCGGAGTTGTCAATCCTGCCACCGTGAACTATTCAGTGTGGAGCACCTCCTTCGATGTGCCTTTCAACACCGACGAAGGAGAGCAGCATACGGAATACTGGATTGTGGAGACGACGAACGAGGCGAACGCCGAAACGGAAGCGAATGCCGAAACGGTTGGCTTGTTGGTGGGCACTCCTTATCAATTGCCATTGGTGGAAGGCTTCGGCGACCTTGAATTGCACTACTATTGGGAAACCAATGGCACAGTGATGATTGCAGGACAATCAACCGATGGCGACGGTTCGTCGATGGCTTTGCTTTCCGAGGAAACAGGCCTGGTCTATTTCACTTCGGGCAAACTCGACCTCGAAGGACTGAAGAATCCAACACTTATCTTCGATGTGGCAAGTCCTGACATCAAATCGCTTACAGTGGTTGGCAGCACCGACGGTGGTGTGTTTGGAATTCTGAAGGACAACATCGCCGTGAGCGATGACTTTACGCAGGTGAAGGTGCCTCTGTCGTTGTTGCAAGGTGGGCGCTATGCTCAAATCGGCTTCTTGGCTGACTACGACGTTGCTTCTGTCATTGACCCTTGGGAAGGCGATTTGGTAGAATTGGGTAACATGCTCATCGTTGACAATATCCACATCACTGACTTTTATCAGAACGACTTGGCTATCGAAGTGGCAGCACCGCAGAGCGTTGTTGCTGGAAAATCGGCTTCAGTCTCTGTTACTGTCTCCAACGAAGGCGAGAACGTGGCACGTGGCTTCAGCGTGCAGCTCACCGCAGGAGAAAAGGAATTGCTGAACGTGACTCCAAACCTGTCGCTTGCATCGTTTAAGTCTTGGACATACAAATACGACTTCGAGACCTCGATACTTGATGAGGCTGGCGACGTGGAAATCGTGGCACGTGTGATTTATGACGCAGATGAGAAGACGGAAAACAATGAGGCTCAGACCGTCATCACCATCCTTGAGCCTATGGCTCCAGTTCCTTCCGACCTCGTTGTTGAGAAGCACGACTCGAATCTGTCGCTCTCATGGACAGCGCCTGATATGGATGGTGTGATGCGTGTGACGGAGGACTTTGAGGATACGAGCAACTTCCCTGAATTTAGCTTGGGAGGCATTACCGACACGAATCATAGCGGTGCTTTCGGCGATTGGACGCTCTACGATGGCAACGGAGTGTTGTGCTATTCTTTCAATGAGTTCGACGTTCCTAACTTGGGAAATCCAATGGCATGGATGGTTTTCAAACCTGCTTACTTGTCCAAGGAGATAGGAGAGGCGTATGCTGCACATAGTGGCAGTCAGTTGCTGCTCTCTACTTGTGCAGCGGATGGCGACCCTATTCCTGGTACTGACCACTGGCTCATCTCGCCTGAACTGAAGGGCAACGAGCAGAACATCAGCTTCTTTGTTCGCGTCATCACAGACAGCTATGGCGATGAGGGTTTCGATGTGCTTTATTCAACCACCGATGCGGAGGTGGGTAGCTTCGAAGTGCTCGAAAATGTATGGTTGAGCGACACCGAATGGACAGAGTGCAACTACACACTGCCTGAAGGCACGAAGTATTTTGCTATCCGTCACAGCTCTACCGACATCTTTGGCTTGATGGTGGATGACATCACCTTCGAGCGTGGTGCAACGGCACCTGTTGGCTACAACATCTATGTTGATGGCAAAAAGGTGGGTAGTGCTACCGATACAAGCTTCGATTTGTCGGGTGCCGATTTGACAAGCAGTGAGCATACCATTGCTGTCACTGCCGTCTATGCTGGTGGCATGGAATCGAGTCCTATAACCACTGTGCTTGACATCACCACTGGCATCGATGTGATTGCCCTGATGGGAGAACCTGTCGATGTATATACTACCGATGGCCGTCTGATTCGTCGTCAGGCTACGAGCCTTGACGGTTTGAAGGGAATGTATATGATTGGCAATAAGAAGATGCTTGTGAAGTAATGGAATGTCGTCGAAAACGACATGAACGGTAACGATTCGAGGGGGTGTGGGACTTTTTCCACACCCCCTCGATGCCTTTTCTTCGCTCCTCACTCCATCTTCTCTCTTCTGATTTTTCCGAATTTGTTTGGTTGTGTTGGGGAAAACATATAATTTTGCAACCAATAACAGACTCATCTAAAACATATTGTATGCTTACACAACGCGAATGCGACATTCTGAAAAGCGAGCTCCACGGCACGATGGTGGAAGCTATGCAAGTGACGTTCCTTCCATCCGACGATGATATTGCCCTCTGCGAGATGCCTATCACCGACACCGTTCGACAATATCTTGGCGTGCTGCATGGTGGTGCCTATCTGGCGCTTGCCGAAACCATCGCCGGTGCTGGTTCCCTCCATCTCACGGGCTTCGACATGAATGGTAAGGTATGCGGTACCGAAGTGAGCGGTACCCACGTTGCCATGTCTGCCACCCACGGCAAGGTCTATGGCAAGGCACGACTCGTTTATGCGGGCTACTCCACTCATGTGTGGAACGTGGAAATTGTGGGTGAGGACGGCACGGTGCTTTCCGTGGAGCGCGTCACCAATCGCATCCTGTGGTCGAAAAAGGAAACCCACAACCTGACCACCAACTGACGACAGCGTTCAAAATGAATAATCTGCAAAGATTTTTGTTGCAAAAAGAAGATAGATTTGAACTAAATGTTATATCTTTGCAGATAACAAAATATTACCTGTCCTTTTAATTTTTATTTTTTAATTTTTACTTTTCTAATGGGTTATATAGAACAAAACCTCGTTGCTGACGAGCGAATCATTTTTAAAGGAGAAATCCACTGGATGCGCTATGCTCGTCCTATCTTCATCATTTTCCTGGGTGTTCTTGCCCTTTATTGGAATCTTTGGGCAGTAATCGCTGGAGTGTTACTGATGCTCATCGGTATCTTCCAAATCGCCTATATTTATTTTGGTCTCAGTTATGCTGTCACCAACAAGCGCATCATCCTCAAGAAAGGAATCCTGAATGTGGAAGCACTCGAAATCATCCTCACCAAAGTGGAAGGTGTGCATATCGAGCAAAGTTTCTTGGGAAGATTGTTGAACTATGGAACAGTTGTTGTTACCACGGGCGAAGTCATCAACCGCTTCGAATATCTTGCCTATCCTGCCCAGTTCAGCAACAGCGTTCACGAGGTGGTGCAGAGTTTGGACACCGAAGACCCTACTCGCCTCTCGCAATTGCAAACAAACAGCAAGAGTGCCAAACTTCCTCACAAAGGTTGCCTCATTATCTTAATCATCATTGCCTTGGCAATCGTCATCGCCAAGAACATCTTGGTTTATCAATACATCGACCAACCACGTCAGGAGCAAAATGATTCCATCCAAAACAACAAAATCGAGGGTTTAGAGGAATTTACGGATAACAACTAAGATGAAACATATAATAAATGAAAAGAACCCCAGAAGTTGGACAAAAAACTTCTGGGGTTCTCTTCATTTACTGAAGGTAGGTTTTATAAATGATGTCGGATTGATTTTTGAACTCACCTTAACAATTATTACAAAGCTACCTTGAAAACTCGACTACCGACTTTCACAACATAAAGCTCTTCTGAAGCTACCTGAATACTGGCTGAGCCATAAGCATAAGGAAGACTGCCGACAAGTTTGCCATCAACAGTATAGACAAAAACATCTGAAGGCTCATCTATATTCTTGATTTGAATTTCACCGTTATACCCCATCACCTTCAACTCATTGAGTGACATGGATTTCACCGATAAGTTGGTTTCGTATGAAATGGAAAGCACCGACTCACCTTTTATCTCAGGAGTGGTATAATAACCATTCACCAATTCGTCTGTCACATCTACGCCATTGAAAATAACTGTATTCACCTTGTTTTCACCCAAAGAACCAATGAAAATGGTATGCCTTGCATCTGCTTTGACTGATTGACGAGTATAACCTGTCGCACCTTGTTTCACTGTGAGGTCAGCATACTTGCTGAAAACTACATTCATTTGAGAATTGTCAGGAATAACAGCTTTCAAAGTGTTATTCTCAACCAAAGAAATCAAATCTACGCCATTCAGTGTTACTTCATCTAATTTGCAATTCTCCCTTGGTATGAACACAAAAGTGCTCTCTTCATCATCCTTTAACTCCACTTCA
>OMTC01000104.1 GCA_900313845.1 uncultured Prevotellaceae bacterium | reverse complement strand
CAGCTTTGATGGCATCTGGATAGAGCATGCCAGCACATATTTCATTTGCTTTTTCCTTGCCACAGAAATGCTCAACGATGGCATAGCCGAGGCGGAGAGCTGCACCAGGACCTTTGCCAAGGAAGAACTGGTCGTCGCAAACGATGAGCTCACCTGTAGGGGTAGCACCTTGGAGTTCACCTTCGAAGCCAGGATAGCAAGTGGTCTTTCTGCCTTTCAGCAGACCCATACGTCCGTAAACGAGGGGAGCAGCACAGATGGCACCGAGTGGTTTTCCTGCTTCGTATTGTGCAAGAATCACTTCGCGCAGACCTTCGTGTGCGTAAAGGTTTGTGGCGCCAGGCATGCCGCCAGGAAGGAAGATAAGTGCTGCATCGCTATAGTCGAGCTCCTCAAAGAGGGCATCGGTGACGATAGGAACATTGTGAGCACTGACTACACTCTGCTCGCCTGTTGTGGAAACGGTGACAACTGGAAGATTTGCACGACGGCAAACGTCGATGATACTAAGTGCTTCGATGTCCTCGAAGCCTGGGGCAAAGAATACATATATCTTTTCCATAGAATTATGAGTATGGGGGTTAAGTGATTAAAAAAGAACGGCGCGATATACGCGCCATTGTATTTGGACTTCTGTCACGAGGACAAGAAGTTATCGTTGTTTAAAGATGTAGGTGATTGTGCCCGATTCAGCATTGTTGCTACCCGCAGAGAAGGTGGATTGCTTTGCTGCTGCAAGGGCGGAATTGCGGAGCGCAGTGGAGGTGGTTGTAGCGCTCTTGACATTTGCTCTGACAACCTTTCCATTGGAATCAACGGTGATACTCACGACGACAGTTCCTTCACTTGTTTGGTCGGAATAGGATGGCTTCGCCAAATATCTCACGGTTCTGTTGCCGACTACGGCTGAACTTGCAGTACCCGTGCCTCCTGTTCCCTTCGTGCCACCTACGTTAGAGTTGCCAGTGCGAGAACCTTGACTACCCGTTCCGCTGGTGTTTCCACTGCTTCCTGCATTGCCGTTGTTGCCAAAGGCACCCGACATCTTGCTGGAAGCTGCTGCCTTGGCTGCATCGGCACGTGCCTTTTCTTCGGCCGCCTTCTTCGCTTTTGCCTCTTCTTCAGCCTTGCGTTTTGCTTCTTCAGCAGCCTTTCGCTTGGCTTCCTCGGCTTTGCGGAGGGCTTCTGCTTCAGCTTTCCGCTTAGCTTCGGCTTCTGCTTGAGCCTTGGCGGCTTCCTTGGCTTTTTCTCGTGCCAAAGCCTCTTCCTTTTCCTTGGCTTTCTTGGCTTCAGCCTTCGCCTTCTCGGCAGCTATGGATTTTTCTTTCTCCTGCGTGATGAGAGGCTTCTCGGTAGGTTTTGGAGAAGTCTTTGGCTCAGTCGTGGAGGTGCTTTTGCGTGGAACAGGGGCTGGAGTAGGGACTTCCTCGGCAGTTGCCTCCTCAGGAGTTGCTTCCGAAGCGTTGTCGTTGGTGTTCGTAGCCTCTTGGGTTTCCGATTGGTCAGAAGAAGGAAGTCCGCCTATATTCATTCCTGAAGCATCGGGCACTTCGCCCAAAAGCACAGGAATGCCATCCTCACGATATTCATCGCGCTTACTGGCTTTCAGCGTGATGAAGGCAAGGAGCAGCAGAAGCAGCGCATGAACCACCAGACTGATGCCAGCGGCCAATGCTTGTCGTTTCCTTGGAGTTTTTTCTTCTTCCATAGATGGATTGTTATTTTTCAGGTGGACGAGTGGCGAGAATCATCTTGAAATGGTTTTCGTTCGCCACGTTGAGAATTTCCACCACGTTCTTGTAAGGCACCATCTCGTCGGCATAGAGCGACACGTAGAATTCTGCAGTAGAGTCCGCATCGATGGAGTCGCCTTTGGCTTGAGCAAAAATCAAAGGGAGCGCCTCGATGGAATCCACGCGGACTTCTTCGCCGCCATCTGGTGCAGCATAAATCTCCACTTCGCTGCTGTCGTTCACGCTGAGAATCACGCGTGCCGCTGCCTGTGTGGTGGTTTGCTTCTTGCTCTGAGGCAAGTTCACCTTGATGGCATTGGGCGACACCAACGTGCTCGTGATCATGAAGAAGATGAGCAAGAGGAAGATGATGTCGGTCATGGACGACATGTTGAACGTGGGTGTTACTTTTGTTCTGCGATGAAGAGCCATATCCTATTCCTCATTCATAATGTCCATGAAAGTCAAGGTCTTACGCTCGAGTTCGTTGACCACACCATCAATTTTAGCCACGAGATAGTTGTGGGCGAAGAGTGCAACGATGCCGACGATAAGACCGCCCACCGTAGTAATCATTGCTTGGTAGATGCCACCCGAAAGCATGGAAATGTCGAGGTTTCCACCTGCGTTCGACATCTGCCAGAAGGCTTGAACCATACCAATGACAGTGCCCAAGAAACCAATCATAGGAGCGCCACCAGCGATGGTTGCGAGGATGTGGATGCGCTTTTCCAAGGCAGCCACTTCCAGGTTGCCTGTGTTCTCGATGGCTGTCTGTATTTCAGGAGCAGCTTGGTTCATGCGGCTGATACCACGTTCGATGAGTCGTGCGCCTGGGGTGTTGGTCACACGGCAGAAGTTGATGGCAGACTTCACGTCACCGCCTTTCAGATAGTCGCGGATGCGGTCCATGAAGAGAGGGTCGTCTTTCTCTGCCGCACGAATGGCGATGAATCGCTCCACAAAGATGTAGATGGCGATGATGGAAAGGATGGCAAGGACAATCATGATCCAACCGCCTTGCTTGCAAAGTTCCAAAATACTCAGTTCGTTCATTTCTTGATGGGGTATAAAGGGTGTATTATTTCAAACATTCCAGATATTTCTGAATAGTGGTTTTAAGCCCGAGATAGAGGGCGTCGCAAATGAGTGCGTGACCGATGCTCACTTCGTCAATCCAAGGAATCTGCTTCTTCATGTATGCCAAGTTGACGAGGCTGAGGTCGTGTCCCGCATTAAGACCGAGTCCGCAGTGGCGAGCCGCTTTTGCTGCCTCGATGAAAGGAGCGATGGCTTGAGCAGGATTCTTCTCGTAGCCGGAAGCGTAAGGCTCGGTGTAGAGTTCCACGCGGTCAGCACCGATTTTAGCAGCGTATTCCACCATCTTGGTATCTGCATCCACGAAAATGCTGGTGCGTATGCCATGCTGGTTGAATTCTGTCACGATTTCAGTGAGGAAATCAAAATGCTCTTTCGTGTTCCAACCAGAATTGGAAGTGATTTGGTCGGGTGCATCGGGAACGAGTGTCACCTGTGTAGGGCGGACGCTGTTCACAAGGTCGATGAATGATTGCTGAGGATAACCTTCGATGTTGAATTCAGTTTTAAGGACAGGTTTTAGGTTAATGACGTCGTTGTAACGGATGTGTCGCTCATCTGGGCGAGGATGCACAGTGATGCCGTCTGCTCCAAAACTTTCGCAGTCGAGTGCTACCTGAATCACATTTGGATTATTGCCGCCGCGCGCATTGCGGATGGTAGCAATTTTGTTGATGTTAACACTAAGTTTTGTCATTTACGTTTTATTTTATAAACTTCACTTTTCAAAGCACTTCGTGCAGGTTTCAAGTATCAAGTTTGGCTACGCCGAGCTAAAGGTTCAGGGTTCAAGGTTCAAGAATCCTTTTAAATCCTTTAAATCCCTGATTCATTTTTCACTTTTCACTTTTCACTTTTCACTTATTTTCGTACCTTTGCACAATAGTTTGCAATTATTGCTGCAAAAATAGCAAAAAAAACGCTATTCAGCGGTACAAATGCAAATAATTTGAGGAAAAATAACATTAAGATGGTATTTATGTCACAGAAGAAGTTAAAGTTTGCACTTTTTGGGAATGTTTATCAAGAGCGGAAGTCGGCTGCCGTTCAGAAACTTCTTGCCATCCTTGTGGAGCGCGAAGCAGAGATTCTCATTCCTGAGCGTTTCCTAACTTTTTTGCGCGATGGACTGCAAATCCAAGTCCCTCCATGCGAGATCATCAAAGGGAATCAGTTTGATGCAGATTTTGTGTTTTGCATGGGTGGTGATGGAACCTTTCTCGACGTGGCAAGCAAGGTAGGCAATAAGCAGATTCCTATTATCGGAATCAACACGGGTCGATTAGGTTTCTTGGCTTCTTTTTCGCCCGAGCATATAGAAGCTGGCATTGCCGACATTTATGCTGGCAATTTCAATGTGGATGCACATTCCGTTCTGCAACTTTTCTGTGACGAAGTAGAACTCTTGGGCTATCCTTTTGCCTTGAATGAGATTGCCATCTTGAAGCATGACATTTCCTCCATGATTACGATTCACACCAATATCAACGACGAATACCTCACCACCTATCAAGCCGATGGTTTGATTGTTGGAACTCCCACTGGTTCAACCGCTTACTCGTTGAGTGTGGGCGGACCTATCGTGGTGCCACAGAGCCAGACGATGACGCTCACTCCTGTGGCTCCTCATTCGCTCAACATGCGTCCTATCGTGCTGTGCGATGACTCCGAAGTGGAACTCCGTGTGGAAAGTAGAAGTCAGAGTTTCCTGATTTCGTTGGATGGCAGAAGCCAAAGCTATCGAGACAATATCCACCTCCGTATTCGCAAGGCACCCTACGTGGTGAAGGTCGTGACAAGATTAGGACAGAGCTATTTCTCCACGCTTCGACAAAAGATGATGTGGGGAACAGACAGTAGGATTTAGAAATGAAATTAAACAAGACTAAATATTCGTTCAAACAGATTGGCTCTTGGTTGTGGAAGCACCACAAAGGCTGTCGTGTGCAGATGGTTGTGAACGTGGTGGTGGGACTTCTTCAAGTGTTCATCGGTTTGTACTATGTGGATATCTTGCGACAAGTCACTGACATTGCCACGCATGAGCAAGAGGGCAATCTGTGGGTGATGATAGCGATTTTTGCTACGATTTTTGTGGTGGAAATCGCCTTGAATGTGCTGACCACATGGCTCAGGGCAGTGCTGAGTGTGAAGTCGCAAAACCAGATGCAGCAGATGTTTTTCTCTCGCCTTCTGAATGGTCATTGGAATGGCATTGAGAAATATCATAGTGGAGATATACTGAACCGTTTGTTTGGTGATGTGACCGACATCATCAATCTCCTCACCGAAGTGCTGCCTTCGTTGGTGTCGGTGATTGCCCAGTTCGTCTTTTCCTTTATTTATCTCTACTCGCTCGATGCCACCATGGCATTGGTGCTCATCATTTCCTCACCTTTCTTCGTTCTCCTCAGTAGATTCTACTTCACCAAGATGCGTCGCATTGTGCGAAAAATCAAAGATAGCAATTCTGCCTTGCAAGCCATCATTCAGGAGACCGTGCAGCACAAGATGGTGGTGAAGGTATTGGAACGGGGAGCAACGATGGTGAATCGATTGGAGCGTAGGCAGTCCTTGCTGCGTTGGCAAATCAAGGCAAGAGCACGTTTCTCCATCTACACGAAAGTGGTCATCAATCTGGGTTTCTCAGGCACCTTCCTGATTGGTTTGGCTTGGGGACTCCATCAGGTTCATGCAGGTATCATAACGATTGGTGTGCTCATGGCTTACACCCAGCTCATCAACCGCATTCAGCGTCCGTTGCTCGACATAGCCCACATGTTGCCAATCTTCGTCAATAGCCTCACTTCCTCCGAGCGTTTGATGGAACTCGAAGAACTCCCTCTTGAGGAACAAGAACCACTGATGAAGATGGAAGGCAAAGTGGGAGTACGATTTGAGCATGTGGATTATCAATACACGGAAGAAGGTCGCAAGGTGCTCAATGATTTCAGTTATGACTTCAAGCCAGGCTCATTCACTGCCATTTTGGGTGAGACAGGTGCGGGCAAAACCACACTCATTCGCCTCATGCTGGCATTGATGAAAACCAACAAGGGAAAAGCCGTGCTCTATAATGACCAAGGAGAAGTGAGAATAGGCACGGGCACTCGTTGCAATTTCTCCTACGTGCCACAGGGCAACACGCTTTTCAGTGGTACTATCCGCGAGAACCTTCTCTTTGGCAATCCCGACGCGACCATTGCGCAGATGCATGAAGCACTCCACATTGCCCAGGCGGATTTCGTTCTGGAACTGCCAGATGGTATCGACACGAAATGTGGTGAAGGAGGTGGAGGACTCTCCGAAGGACAGGCACAGCGCATCAGCATTGCCCGTGCCATTCTTCGTCCTTGCAAAGTGCTTCTGCTTGATGAGGCAACTTCAGCGCTCGACATTCAAACAGAGCACAGTCTTCTGGAGAATATCAATGCCCACTTCAAGGACACCACCATCATTTTTGTCACTCACCGTCTCGCCGTTGTCGGCTTCACTTCCGACCAACTCCACATGGAGAGACAGTAAAGGAAAGCCCCCTCCCGTCCTCCCCGAGGGGAGGAGAAAAGCCATCCGGATGGTTATTCCCTCCCCCTCGGGGGAGTCGGAGGGGGGCTTTTAATTAAATACTATTATGCTCGATTACGTTAAAGGACCAATAGCAGAACTTACGCCAGCCACTGCAACGATTGATTGTGGTGGGGTAGGGTATTTGGTAAATATCTCAGTCAATACCTTCTCAGCCTTGCAAGGCAAAACAGAAGCCAAAGTCTTTGTCTATGAGGCAATTCG
>OMTC01000410.1 GCA_900313845.1 uncultured Prevotellaceae bacterium | reverse complement strand
TTTCACTCCTCACTCCTCACTCCTCACTCCTCACTCCTTCGAGAAGGCAGAGCGCATTTCAAGCTATTGCTGTTTCCCAAATCGCTTAGAGGATATTTTGGCATTGCGATGCGCCAACAAGGTGAATCCAAGTGGTGCGAAAGCGTACTATTATTTAGGTTGCCTCTACTACGACAAACGTCAGTATGATGTGGCGGTAGAAGCGTGGGAGGAATCAGCTCGACTCGACGAAACATTCCCTACCGTATGGCGGAATCTCGCTCTTGCCGCTTTCAATAAGCAACACCATGCCGAAAAGGCATTGAAATACATGGAGCGTGCCTTCCAACTTGACACCACGGATGCACGTATCTTGATGGAGCTCGACCAACTCTACAAGCGTTTGCAGCATCCTCATGCCGACCGCCTGGCTCGCTTGCAACAGTATCCACAACTGATTCAGCAGCGCGACGACCTCGTCTTGGAGGAAATCACCTTGCTCAATCAGTTAGGACGCTACGAAGAGGCAAAGACCAAACTCGATGCACACCAGTTCCATCCTTGGGAAGGTGGCGAAGGCAAAGTGTCCTTGCAGTATCAGACTGCACGAGTGGAAAGAGCGAAGGAGATAATAGTGAAAAGTGAAAAGTTAAAAGTGAAAAATGAAGAGGCATTGGCTCTCCTAGAGGAATGCCTCGTTTATCCTCATCATCTTGGAGAAGGGAAACTCTATGGTGCACAGGAAAACGACTTCTATTATCTCATGGGCTGTGCCTACGAGAAGATGGGTGACATGGAGAAAGCACGCGATTGCTGGTTGAAAGCCACGGAAGGACCTACGGAACCCGCTGCTGCCATGTACTACAACGATGCCAAGCCCGACAAGATTTTCTATGCAGGACTTGCCTATCGGGAATTAGCCTCCACCACTACCAACGAGGAAGAGAAATCACGCTACAACGCTAAGGCAAACGGCACCTTCTATCGGCTCATCACCTACGGAGAGAAGCATCTTTTCGACAGCGTGAAGATGGATTATTTCGCTGTTTCCCTACCCGACCTTCTCATCTGGGAAGGCGATTTGCAGGAAAACAACACCATCCACTGCAAATACATGATGGCGTTGGGCTACTACGGCATCGGCAACGAAACGAAGGCGTTACGCTATCTCGACGAGGCTGAAGCACTCAACGTGAATCATCAAGGCATTCAGGCTTTCCGCACACTGATTCAGCAATAACGAGTTTTTTCAAAGATTTTAAGGACGAAAAGGATTTTCACATTCTTTTTTTCCTTAAAATCTTTGACCATTTGAATATTTTTCACGTTCTTTGTAAAAATATTCTTTTTATCCTAAAATATCCTTAACCTCTCATCTTTAAAAATCTAAATGTTTTTCAGTTTGAGAATCCTTTTCATCCTTTAAATCCCTGATAACATCTATGAGACTTATTCAAACCATCATCCTAACTATATCATTCCTATTCATCTCCCTGACTGCATCGGCACAGTATCCGTTTGGCAGCAAAGTGACGTGGGACCAGTATTCCCTCTCCATCGATAGCAAGCGAGTATGCCCCGTGATGGGTGAAGTGCACTACTCCCGCATTCCCGAAAACGAGTGGGAGGCGGAGGTGAAGAAAATGAAAGAAGGCGGCGTGACCATCATCGCCACCTACGTGTTCTGGAACCACGTAGAGGAACAGGAAGGCGTGTTCGACTGGAGCGGACAGCGCAACCTCCGTCGATTCATCGAAGTGTGCAAGGCAGAAGGTATGCCCGTCGTGTTGCGTGTAGGTCCTTTCTGTCATGGTGAAGTTCGATTGGGCGGCATTCCTGATTGGATGTTTACCAAGAAATCAGCCAATGGAAATGCCCTCCGCATGCGTTCCGAAGACCCCGTTTTCCTGAGTTTTGTGGAACGACTCTATCGACAGATCTTCACACAGATTCAGGGACTGCAATGGAAAGACAATGGTCCCGTGATGGCATGTCAGTTCGACAACGAGTACCGTGGCAGAGGCAGCTACCTGATGGCACTCAAGCGCATCGCTTTGGGCATCGGTTACGACCTTCCGTTCTACACACGCACGGGTTGGCCCGAACTTGCCACACCCGTTCCTTTTGGTGAGATGCTTCCGCTTTATGGCGACTATGCCGATGGCTTCTGGGAGCGCAGCATTGAAGAAACCGCTGGCAGCTACTGGAAGGCGTTTCACTTCAAAGGGCAGCGCACCACCGATGCCATTGCCT
>OMTC01000395.1 GCA_900313845.1 uncultured Prevotellaceae bacterium | reverse complement strand
ATTTGGAAATCAGGCTTTGCCCTCTATCGTTGTCTGCCATATCTAAATTGTTTTTTGCAAAAGTACATCAAAGGTACGCCATACCGTGGCAGAACTTCGAGAAAAAATGAGAAATTTGATTTCTCAATATAAATCTACTGCGAGTTATCTTCTTTCTAATCTGCTGTACTACTGCATTTTCTATTGCTTAATTGTATAAAATATAGTCGGAATGATTGCAAATGTTTCCGATTGTAAAGATACATAATCACCTTCAATTTACAATGCTTTTGACAATGAATTTATGTTTCATTGACGAATAATGGCGTTTTCTTGTTTTCTGGATGCTTGAAAGACGCGTTTCCATTTGCTGGTGTTTTCCTTCGGTTATGTTGGTGTTTTCCTTCGGTTATGTTGGTGTTTTCCTTTGATTGTACTGAATCTGTCCTTTGATTTTACTGAAATGTCGAGCCTTCAACGTTAACACGGCGAACCTTCGCCATCGCAACGCCGAAGGCTCGGCAAGTCGATGACGAGCCCTCGGCAACTAGTTGAATCCAAAGGAAAGGTTCAGTGAATCCCAAAATGAGGTTGGCTTGCGCCGAACGAAAGGTTCAGTCAATCTCCTATCGAGTTGCACCAAAAGCGTTTCTTCCTCTTTGGCTTTGTCATTAGTTTTGCCTTTTTCTGTTATCATTATTTTCTTTTTCGAGAAAAAAGCAGTAACTTTGCCGCGCAAACCGTGGATTCCGGTGTGCTTTTGTGTTGTCGTTGTGGCAGAGACATTGTAGGTTTGGGTCATGGCGGGGGCATGAGAGGCATGGGATGAAGCATAATTTAGCGTAGAAATAAAGAAATGAAAGTAATGAAATTTGGCGGAACATCCGTAGGTTCCGTGGAAAGCATTCTGAATGTCAAGAGAATCACTGAGGCTTGCGATGAGCCCGTAGTTATTGTCGTTTCAGCATTGGGCGGAGTGACCGACAAGCTGATTCACACGTCGAAACTCGCCTTGGAGGGTAATCCAAGGTATATCGATGCTTACAATGAGATGGTGAATAGGCATCACCAGTTGATTGATGCCATCATTCCCGACACCGACCAACAAATTCAGCTTCTGAAGGTAGTGGATGCTCTTCTCGATGATTTGAAGAGTATCTATCAGGGTGTGTATCTCATTCATGACCTCTCGGAAAAGACTTCGAATGCCATTGTCAGCTATGGAGAACGAATCTCCAGCAACATCGTTGCCACGCTGATTAAAGGTGCTGTGTGGCACAACTCGCTCAACTTCATCAAGACTGAAAAGAAGCAGCAGAAGAACATGCTCGTGGCTGACAAGACGTATGAGTTGGTGCGCAAGGAGTTTAAGAACTTTGGTAAGGAAGAGAAAGTGGCGCTTGTGCCTGGTTTCATCTCCACCGATATTGCCACTGGCGAGGTGACGAACTTGGGGCGTGGAGGTAGCGACTACACAGCAAGTATCATTGCTGCCGCCCTCGATGCCAATGCACTTGAAATCTGGACGGATGTGGATGGTTTCATGACTGCCGACCCTCGCGTCATCAATTCTGCTTACACGATTGACAAACTGAGTTACGTGGAGGCAATGGAGCTTTGTAACTTCGGAGCAAAGGTTGTTTATCCTCCTACGATATATCCAGTCTGCATCAAGAATATACCAATATATATTAAGAACACATTCCATCCCGAAGCTGCAGGAACGATTATCCAAGAGGAATCGGGCGATTCAAGCCGTGCCATCAAAGGTATTTCTTCGATTAACGACACAAGTCTGATCACCGTTTCGGGTCTTTCCATGGTGGGTGTGATTGGTGTGAACCAGCGCATTTTCACGGCTTTGGCTGTCGAAGGAATCAGTGTGTTCATGGTGAGTCAGGCATCTTCAGAAAACTCCACATCTATAGGTGTGCGCAACGAGGATGCTGAGAAGGCTTGCGAAGTGCTCAACAACGAGTTCCAGAAGGAAATCGACATGGGTGCGATGTACAAGATGAATTTGGAGAAGAATCTCGCCACGGTTGCCGTGGTGGGTGAAAACATGAAGCATACGCCAGGTATTGCAGGTAAGCTTTTCGGTACCTTGGGACGCAACGGTATCAGTGTGATTGCCTGTGCACAGGGTGCTTCCGAAACCAATATCTCCTTCGTGGTGGAGAGCCGATTCTTGCGCAAGTCGCTGAATGTGATTCACGACAGTTTCTTCCTCTCCGAATATCAGGTGCTCAACCTCTTCATTTGTGGCGTGGCGTGGGAACCGTGGGTGGCAGTTTGATAGAGCAGATTGCCAGTCAGCGTGAACGACTGATGAAGGAACGCGGGCTGAAGCTCAATGTGGTGGGTATTGCCAGCGGTCATAATGCCATGTTCAGTCGTGAAGGAATTCCGTTGGAGAACTATCGCGAAGCTCTGAAGAAGAGTGAACCAAGCAATATGAAGCGTCTGAAAGAAGAAGTCATTGGCATGAACATCTTCAATTCAGTGTTTGTGGATTGCACGGCGAGCGCACAAGTGGCTGCGTTGTATCATGATTTCTTCGAGCACAGCATTTCCGTGGTGGCTGCCAACAAGGTGGCTGCATCGTCGGACTATGAAAACTATGCCAAGTTGAAGGAAACCGCTCGCAAGCGCAATGTGAAGTTCCTCTTTGAAACAAATGTGGGTGCGGGTTTGCCTATCATCAATACCATCAACGACCTCATCAATTCGGGGGATAAGATTCAGAAGCTCGAAGCCGTGCTTAGTGGAACGCTTAACTTCATTTTCAATACCATTTCGGGCGATGTCCCTTTCTCCGAAACAGTGAAACGTGCGAAGGAAGAAGGCTATAGCGAACCAGACCCACGTATCGACTTGAGCGGAAAGGACGTGATTCGCAAACTCGTCATCTTGGCACGTGAAGCAGGTTATAAACTCAATCAGGAGGATGTGGAGAAGCATTTGTTCATCCCTAATTCTTTCTTTGAGGGTACTGCCGAGGACTTCTGGAAGAATCTGCCATCGCTCGA
>OMTC01000431.1 GCA_900313845.1 uncultured Prevotellaceae bacterium | reverse complement strand
ATCTTCACAAAACTCTATACGGTGACTCACGACCAGAAGTTGCTCGACAAGCAGTACGAGAGTTTCAAGTGGACTGACGACTTGCTCTTCGATAAGGAAGCACAGTTGTATTACCGCGACGGAAAATATGTGCATCCAAAGGTGAAGACTGCTGGTAATGGTGGCAAGAGCTTCTGGGCACGCGGTGACGGTTGGGTGTTGGCAGGCTTGGCAAAGGTGCTGCAAGATATTCCAAAGGATTCGAAGTATCGTGCTTTCTATGTACAGCGCTTCCAGCAGTTGGCTGAAGGCGTGGCTCGTTGTCAACAGGCAGAGGGCTATTGGAGCCGTTCGATGCTTTGCGAGGACGATGCCCCAGGCTATGAGACAAGCGGAACAGCTTTCTTCATCTATGGTATGCTCTGGGGCGTGAACAACGGTTTACTACCAGCTGCGAAGTATAAGCCAGTGATTGAGAAGGGATGGAAATATTTGTCAACGATTGCTTTGCAGAGCGATGGTTCCATTGGTTTTGTACAGCCTATCGGTGAAAAGCCAGACCCTACCAAGACCGTGGATGCTCGCTCACAGGCTCCTTTCGGCACAGGAGCTTGGCTGCTTGCTGCTTGCGAATATGCGAAGTACTGCAAATAACGAAAAAGATTACAAACTAAAAATTATTACAATATGAAAGACTTTTTAAAATATGTGCTGGCTACGGTTGTTGGAATCATTGTGGTTAGCCTGATTTGCACCATCCTTTCGGTTATCACACTCCTCGGCATGGCAAGTAAATCGACGAAATCTGTTCCAAACGATGCTGTGCTGGTACTGAAACTGGAAGGTTCTATCTCAGAGCGTTCACAGGACAATCCGCTCGGGGGCATTTTGGGAAGCAATACAACACAATTGGGACTCGACGACATACTGAAAGCGATTCGCAATGCCCAGAACAACGACAAGGTGAAGGGCATCTACATCGAAGCGGGCGACTTTGGCGGTGCTACTCCTGCACAGCTTCAGGAAATCCGTCAGGCTCTGTTGAACTTCAAGAAATCAGGCAAATTCATCGTTTCCTACGGCGACCAATACACTCAGGGCACCTACTATCTGGCATCTGTGGCAGACTCAGTTGTCATCAACCCAGAGGGTATGCTCGACTGGAAGGGATTGGCTTTCCAAACCTTATACTACAAGGATGTGCTCGACAAGGTGGGTGTGAAGATGGAGATTTTCAAGGTGGGAACCTATAAGAGTGCCGTTGAACCATACTTCCTGACAGAGATGAGCGATGCCAACCGCGAGCAAATCACTGTGTTCAGCGATGAAATTTGGAAGCAGATGCAGAGTGAAGTTGCCAAGTCGCGTAAGTTCTCCAGCGAACAACTGAATCAACTGACAGACGAAGGATTGACATTCAAAGAGACAAACTACTACTTGAAAAAGAAGCTGGTTGACAAAGTGGCATTCTCCGACGAAGTGCCACAGATGTTGGCTTACTGCATGGACAAGACGAATGCAGGCGACTACAACACCATTTCGGTAACAGATTTGGCAGCCAGCACCTCGTCTGAACCAAAAGGTACAAGCGGCAATGTGATTGCTGTGTATTATGCAGCAGGCGAGATAGTAGAGTCGTCTGAACCAAAAGGTACAAGCGGCAATGTGATTGCTGTGTATTATGCAGCAGGCGAGATAGTGGAGTCGAATCAGTCTTCGTTTGGCAGCATGGGAGAAATCATTGCCGCTGATAAGGTGACTAAAGACTTGAAGGACTTGGCAAACGACGACGATGTGAAAGCAGTTGTGATGCGTGTGAATTCCCCTGGTGGTAGCGCTTTCGCCAGTGAACAGATTTGGCATCAGGTGATGAACATCAAGTCGAAGAAGCCAATCATCGTTTCGATGGGTGGTTATGCTGCTTCGGGCGGTTATTACATTTCGTGCGCTGCCGACTACATCCTTGCAGAACCAACCACACTGACCGGTTCCATTGGCATCTTCGGCGTATTCCCTGTAGCAGAAGAACTGATTAACAAAAAGATTGGCATACACGCCAACACAGTCAAGACCAACCAGTTTGCCGACTTCGGCGACTATACACGTCAGATGACCGAGGCTGAGAAGAACGCCCTGCAGACATACATCAACCGTGGCTACGAACTCTTCACGAAGCGCTGTGCCGACGGCAGAAAGATGCCACAGGATTCTATCAAGGCTATTGCTGAAGGTCGTGTGTGGACCGGTGAACATGCATTGAAGATTGGTTTGGTGGATAAGCTCGGCAACCTGGACGATGCCATCGAAATCGCTAAGCAGCGTGCCAATGTGGAGGAAGCAACAATCCTCTCCTACCCTGCTAAATCATCGTTCTTAGAACAGCTGATGGACAAGACAAAAAACTCCGACAGCTATGCTGATGCCAAGATGAAGGAATTGTTGGGAACTGAATTCTATAATTTCTTCATTAATCTGCGTTCGCTCGACAAAAAGGGAACTGTGAATGCGCGCGTGCCATTCTACGGAAACTTTAATCTATAAATAGTAAATCTCCCATTGCATGGAAGGTGACCACATAAAAATATGCAAAGCACTCATACCTTTCTCTTGGCTCTATGGGCTGGGAGTAAACGTGCGTAATATCCTGTTCGATAGCGGGGTACTGCGAAGTGAAAGCTTTGACATACCTGTGATTTGTGTGGGCAATATCACTGCGGGAGGAACGGGTAAAACTCCTCACACAGAATATCTCATTCGCCTTCTCTCCACCGATTATCAAGTGGCTGTGCTAAGCAGAGGCTACAAGCGCAAGTCGAAAGGCTATATCCTTGCAATGGGAAACATGCCAATGGAACAAATCGGCGATGAACCATATCAAATGAAGCACAAGTTTCCGCGTATCCACATGGCGGTGGACAAAAACCGCCGTGAGGGTATCCGACGCTTGTGTGACAAAAGTGTGTGGCCTGCAACCGATGCCATTATCCTTGATGATGCCTTCCAGCATCGTTACGTGCAAGCAGGTGTCAATATCTTGCTCATGGATTACCATAGGCTGGTTTATTTCGACAGACTTCTGCCAGCTGGGCGTTTGCGAGAGCCAAAGTCAAGTTGCCAACGTGCTGACATCGTCATCGTTACGAAATGCCCTACCTACATCACACCCATGGAAGAACATGGCATCTCACGTTCCCTTGAAATTCAACCTTGGCAGAAGCTTTTCTTCTCGCATTTCAAGTATGGTGCGCTCCACAATATCAAGAACGGTTCAGAAATCGAACTTGAGAATCTGAATAACGGACAATATAACGTGGTGCTGCTCTCAGGAATTGCATCTCCTCAGCAGATGGAATACGACTTGAAGAAGTATTGCAACTTCACTTCCTTGCACTTCTCTGACCATCATAATTTCTCGAAGAAAGACATCCAGCTCGTTAAGGATACTGTCAAGAAAGTGAGTACACCTGGAAAGAAAACCATCGTGATTACCACTGAGAAGGATGCTGCACGTCTCAGCAGCAACAAGCAATCCTTTGCCAACGACATAGAGGTCTATACCCTACCTATCGAAGTGGAATTTCTCGACGAGCGTACCAACGAATTCAACCAAACTCAACAAAAAAGATTGATTCAATATCTATAGCTAACACTCTTAATAATAAATTGTAAATCCGTAAATAGTAAATATCTCGATGACTCAAATTTCCGCGCTTGGTGAGTTTGGATTGATCAAGCGTTTAACACAAGATATAGAACTCAAAAATCCTGAAACGAAGAAAGGTGTTGGTGACGATTGTGCCGTTCTTGAATACGATGGTGAAAAAGAAGTACTCGTCACCACCGACCTTCTCATGGAAGGCGTACATTTCGACCTCACCTACATGCCCATGAAGCACCTTGGCTACAAATCAGCTATCGTGAATTTCAGTGATGTATATGCCATGGGAGGCACACCAAAACAAATCACCGTGAGTCTGGCATTGGGAAAACGATTCTCGGTGGAAGACATGGACGATTTCTATGTAGGATTGCGTTTAGCATGCGATGAATATGGTGTAGATATCGTGGGTGGCGACACCACTTCTTCCATGACAGGACTTGCCATCAGCATCACTTGCATCGGCGAATGTCCAAAAGGCAAAGCCATCTATCGCAATGGAGCTAAGGAAACCGACCTCATTTGCGTGAGCGGCGATCTCGGCGCTGCTTACATGGGACTCCAACTCCTCGAACGCGAAAAGGACGTCTATTACGGACAAGTGGCAGATGCCAAAGCTCAAGGTAAGGAAGCGGGGGATTTCCAGCCCGATTTTGCAGGAAAGGAATATCTTTTGGAACGTCAGATGAAACCCGTTGCACGCCGCGACATTATCCAAGCTCTGCGCGAGGCTGGCATTCAACCAACATCAATGATGGACATCAGCGATGGACTTTCTTCAGAATTGATGCACATTTGTTCACAATCAAACGTAGGTTGTCGAATCTACGAAGAGCGCATTCCACTCGACTAT
Source organism: uncultured Prevotellaceae bacterium (assembly GCA_900313845.1). GTDB lineage: Bacteria > Bacteroidota > Bacteroidia > Bacteroidales > Bacteroidaceae > UBA3839. The sequence goes on along the minus strand of OMTC01000431.1, from coordinate 236 downwards.
CAGACAGCTGTCATGGCAGAGGAACTCAACATGAATGTCACGACTTGTGCCTTGAATGGTGGTGAGGACTACGAATTGCTGTTCACCGTTCCAATCGCCGACCATGAAAAAGTGAGCAACATCAAAGACGTAAAGCTCATCGGACATATCACAAAACCCGAACTTGGTCTTGCGCTCATCACTCGCGATGGCAATGAATTCGAACTCAAAGCTCAGGGATGGAATCCACTGAAAAG
>OMTC01000279.1 GCA_900313845.1 uncultured Prevotellaceae bacterium | reverse complement strand
TTCATTTTTCATTTTCAAGCCACTTCGCACTGGTTTGACAAGGCTAAAGTTTCAAGTTTCAAGTTTGACTTCGTCGAGCTAAAGGTTCAGGTTTCAAGTTTCAAGTTTGACTTCGTCGAGCTAAAGGTTCAAGTTTGACTTCGTCGAGCTATCCTTTTAAATCCTTAAAATCCCTGACTCTTTTCACTCCTCACTTCTCACTTTTCACTTCTCACTTCTCACTTTTCACTTCTCACTTTTCACTTTCTATGGCTTCCTTAAAATCCCTGACTCATTATTCAATAGTCTTTGCCAACAGACATTGAGGACTCACTCCTTCGCCATTGGGGACTCGCTTCTTCGCCATTGGGGACTCGCTTCTCCGCTATTGGGGATTCACTTCTTAGCCATTGGGGACTCACTTCTTCGCCATTGGGGATTGACTGCAACAAAAAAGGGGACTTATGAAAAGAAGCCCCCTATAGAATGAAAGTATGTCCCTTATTGCTTAAACTTGATAGCGCACTCGGCTCCATCGCTGTCCGTGACGCGAGCGATGTAGATGCCCGAAGGAAGTTGGGCGGTGCTCAGCCTGTGGACGGATGAGATGCTGAACGACTGACGCTGCAAGAGCTGTCCCGAAAGGGTGTAGATGCTGACGGTGGCTCGCGTTGGCGCGTCGGTGCGAATCACCAAGTCGTCTGCCTGACGACTCAGATGCAGACTTCCATTGGAGGTGAGCTGTGGCGCTTCGATACCATCAAGATATGGGTTGTGCTCCTCGTATGCTACGGCATAGCTGTTGATGAGGTTCGACTTCCCTGGGGTTGGCGTGGTCATGACATAGAATTCGCCTCCTCCATCTGGATAGATGCCCGCGGACTCGTCACCGTTGTGGGTGATGTAGCTGAGGGTGTCGCACCACGTCTGGTCGGCTGCGGTGAGCAGCACGTCGCCTGGCTCTGCTGACAGCTTGAAACTCGTGTGGAGCTGGCTGAGTGGGTCCAACTTGTCGCACCACACCAAGAGGTATCCGTATGGTGGAATGAGGGTGGAGTAGTTGTTCTCGACAAGGGATGCTGCTGGTATCTGGTACTTGAGCGGCTTTTCGAGGTTGTCGCTGAGGTACATGCCTGCCACGTCGATGGTGTCGGCGGTGGTGTTGTAAAGCTCTATCCAGTCGTTCTTCTTGAAATATTCGTTCACATAAACGGAATTGGATGCGCTCACTTCGTTGATCTTCACTGGACAGGTGTTGACTTCTGCCTGTTCGTCGGCACTGAGTGGCTTGTAGCATGCCAACAGATGGAGCGTTCCGTTGCTTGGCAGGGTGAAGGTCTCGTCGGTGGAGAGCACATCGACGCCTGTGGTGGTGGATGTCTCCTTCACCAGCTCTGCATCCCAATAGACGTCGGTGGAGTTGGCTGCGTTGTTGTGCAGTTCCACGGAGATGAGGTTGATGCCTCGCTGGAAGAGCTTGGATGGCAGGGTGAGGGAACCTTCGTCGGGGTTGCCTGGCGCATAGGAGGATGCGTAGTCGGAATAGTGGACTTCGCCATCCCTCATGAGATAACGTCCTGCTTCCTCACCGTTGACATAGACCACAAATCCGTCGTCGGCAACGAAGTTGAGAATGAAGGTCTCGTTGTCGGCTGGCACGTTGCTGAGTGGGAACTGTCGCTGGAAGTAGTAGGTTGGTCGCTTGTTGTCGGCGTCGTTTCCATAGTCGAGGAAGGTTTGATAGCCTCGGCCGTTGTTGCCATCGGAGGTGAAGTAACCCAACGGTGCGTTACCTGTCTCCCAACGTGGGTTGAAGCTCGACTGCCAGTTGGAGCCGTCGAGGGACCCCGAGCTGTAGTAGCTCCACTGGGTGCCTCGCTCGAAGATGTAGGTGGAGGTGATGACGGAGGTGCCTTCGCCTGTCTGCCATCCCACGAACTTATAGCCTGCTGGCGCTGAAGCACGAAGGGTGACTGGGGCAAAGATGAAGCCAGAGAACTTGTTGGTTGGCACTGGCATGCCGTTGTAGGTGATGCGTGCCTCAGGGATGTTGGCGGAGAAACTGGCTGCCTGACGATCCACGTTGCGAAGGTGGAAGTACTCGTCGTAGTTGTTCTTCATCAGGTTGGTGCGTGTGTTCTGCAACGACTTGCTGAATCCGTTACGCACTTTGTTGGCGCTGCTGTTGAGTGCCGAGCGCTCGTAATCCTCCATAGAGTCATAGACGCGTGCCTTGAGCTCATCGACTATCGCCTGGCAGCGGGTTGGCTCGAAGACGGAGCCTGCAATGAGGCAGAAGGTGTCGATGAATTTCTTGCGGAAAGTGTCGTTCTTCAGCATGTTCTTGAAGATGGTGACCACCTCGATTTCGTCGTAGATGCGGTTGCCACTGAGAATCCTGCCCGAAGCGATGGCGTCGGTGAGGTCGTAGAGCGTATCGAAGGTGTAGTACTGCTTACTGAACATGTTGTTGAATGGGTCGCTGGCATTGAAGGCGAAGTCGAGGTCGAAGCTGACAAAACGGAACTTGCCGTTCTCCACGCGTGGACGATATGCCTTCACGTTGTTCTGAGGGAAGTCGGTACCTCCGATGTAGATCTGCGAAGCGATGTAGTTGGTGAATTCGTCTATATCTACATAGCTGTTGCAAATCTTCTCATAGACGGCATCGTCGGCAGCATCGAAAGAGAGGTCGTACCACTCCTTGAAATAGGTCTTGTCGCCTTCCTTCTGCACATAGCCCGAGTCGGGACTCATCTCGAACTGGTCCATCTCGTCGGTGTCGATGGCTCGGTTGGCAAGGGCGAAGTGCTTGTTGTTTGGCTCACGCATATTGATGACTCCCATGTAATGTCCATTGATGAAATGGATGGTTGGCTGGTATGCCTGTCCGTCGATGTCGATGCCTGAGCGCTGGATGATTTCCTGAACGGCTGGGTCGATGATGCGTGCCTGGGTGTCGTTGCCACCATTGCGGATTTGGAGTACCTTGTGGCGAAGATATGGCTTCTCAGGGAATGGCTGGAAGGTGAAGTAGTTGAGATGCTCGTCGAACTTCTTGCCTGCCTTGAGCTTGAAGGAATGTGGATCCCAGGCACGACTCCATCCTCCGCACGAACTCATGTCGGCTTCCTGCGAGAGGATGCACTGGTTGTCGGTGGTGATGTACTCGAAATGGACAGGTCGCTCCCAATCGGTGTTCCAGTTGCATTTGGCGGATTGTCCGTTGCCTACGAGTCCGTTTCCACTTCCTTTCACGAAGATGCCGTATTCATCGCCATAGATGCCATAGAGGTCGGTGATGACGGAGATGATAGGAAGTTGATAATCACGGTCCTGGTAGATGTAGGAGCGTGAAACGACTGGACTTGGCAGTTTGCCGTCCTGGAAGAGACGGAAACGGAAGACGG
>OMTC01000076.1 GCA_900313845.1 uncultured Prevotellaceae bacterium | reverse complement strand
GAAATTGCTCTTACCAACGGAAGCTTCGAAGACTTGTCTGCTCAGGGTGGTGAAGGTTCAGAATCTGGTGGTGTTGCAAATCCTCCAGCAGGATGGAACCTCTTCTTGAATGGAATCCAAGTGAAGTCAGCTGCAGAATATGGTGCAACTGGTGCAGAAATCTCTTGGTGTGCTATCAATAATGGTGACAACATTGACGTGACCGACGACGAAGGCAACCACTACGATCACCAGTACACGGATGGTACTCACGTATGGGGAATCTGGGCAAACACTATTCCTGAAGTAGAACTCTCACAGACCTTCGTTGGTGTTCCAGCTGGTACTTATACCCTTACCATGGACGTGATGGTTGAAAATCAATGGGCAGGAAACAACCTCACCACTCAGCGTATTTTCGCAAACGACTTCATCCAGATGTACGGAGCAGAGGAAGTTTATAATGTTGATGACCTTGAATTGCCTGCTGATGTGGCAACCGCTTTATCGATTCAGAGGCTACACGCAAGCGAGTTGGACATTCCTGTTATCACCTTCGCTGGTTATCCATACGACATCAATTATGGAACATCAAGTCTCTTACACCCACTTTCAGTCGTAGCAGGTGTTGCTGAAGGTAAAGACCTCACCATCGGATTCCGCACAGACGGTTACAAGTTGGCAAGCCTTGAATACACGAATGATGCAAGTACTGGTTGGTTCAAGATTGACAATGTACACCTCACTTGGAATTCAGAAGACGTTCCTGCAGCTGTAGCAATTATCGCCAATGAGATTGCAACAGGTATCAGTAATTCAAACAAGGGTCTTGAGCTGAAGGGTCAGCAGTTCTACACAGTTAATGGCATGAAGCTGTCGGCTCCTCAGAAGGGTATCAACATTGTGAAGAACCTGATGAGCGATGGTAGCGTGAAGACTACAAAGGTGATGATTAAGTAAATTCACAATTACAATTGATTTCAGCTGATGCTGAAGCAATCTGTCATGTCAAGTATGGAGGGCACCAATTCCTGGGTGCCCTCTTTTTTTCGTCAAAAAAAGGAAATAAAAATATCTTAGATTAGGGGATTATTCCGTATATTTGCACCAATTTTCAAATTTCTCTCCCTTGATAGATTGATTTCCTCAAAAACATCTATGACAAAAAGGGCATCAAAAGTCTTATCAATATGCAAACCATTGAACTATTCCTCGGAGACATCACCACATTGAAAGTGGATGCCATTGTGAATGCTGCCAACCGTTCCCTTCTTGGAGGAGGAGGCGTTGACGGAGCCATCCATCGTGCGGCAGGACCCAAGCTGCTGGAAGAGTGTAAAACACTGAACGGATGCGAAACGGGTCAGGCGAAAATCACCAAGGGCTACGATTTGCCAGCCAAGTATGTGATTCACACGGTGGGTCCCATCTATTTCTCTGAGCAAGAGAACAAAGCGGAACTGCTTGCCAACTGCTACCGCAACTCCATGAGAATAGCCAATGAGAAGGGCATTAAAACCATCGCTTTCCCATCCATCAGCACTGGCGTTTACAGTTACCCGCTGGATGAAGCATCGAGCATTGCCATCCGCGAAGTGCGCTACTGCCTTATGCGCTATCGCAAGATTCAGAAGGTTATTTTCTGTTGCTTCAGTCAGCACGACTACGACGTGTATAAAGGAAAGTTGGAAGAATAAAAATATGTGTTTAGTGTGTTGTGTTTCATGAGATTGCGAAACAATGAGAACACTAAACTTCTTTTATATGAACGAAACATTACTATTCATCATTCAATTTGCCGTTGGTCTTTTCCTGATTCTGAAAGGAGCCGACTGGCTGACAGACGGTGCATCGAGCATTGCACGCCGTTTCAACGTATCTTCACTCGTCATTGGCCTCACGATTGTGGCTTTTGGCACCTCGGCACCAGAACTGGTGGTTAGTGCCATATCTGCGATTGAAGGGCACACCGAAATGGCGATTGGAAACGTGGTGGGTAGTAACATTTTCAACACCCTTGCCATCATGGGTATCACCGCAATGGTTTACCCTGTGGCTTGCAGCAAGAACAACATCCGATACGACGTGCCACTCTGTCTTGTTGCTTCCGTCACTCTCTTTGCCTTGGCAAACGATGCTTTACTCTCGGGAACGAGCCTTGGCGAAAGCAGCATTTCACGAGGCGATGGCATCGCGTTGCTCTGCTTCTTCCTCATCTTCCTCTCCTACTCTTTTGCAATTGCTCGTTCGGGGAAAAAGTCCGATGGAATCGCCATTTCTGAACAAAAGAAGGATGCAGCAAAAGTTGAAACAGAGGGTAAAAAGGAACTATCGATGGGAAAAGCCATCTTCCTTTTCTTGATAGGTTTGGCAGGACTTGTGTTTGGTGGAAACTGGATGGTGGATGGAGCTTCGGGTATTGCCTCATTGTTGGGCGTAAGTCAATCTATCATCGCCTTGACCATCGTGGCTGCCGGTACTTCCTTCCCAGAGCTCATCACCTCGGTTGTTGCGGCTCGCAAGGGCGACACCGACATGGCGATGGGAAACGTGGTGGGTAGCAACATCTTCAATATTTTCTTTGTGCTTGGTGTTTCCTCCACGATTGCTCCGCTTAAACTTGGCAACATCGAAACGATTGACTTTGCCACCCTTTTGGCTGGTGCCGTATTCCTATGGATTTCCTGCAAATTTGGTAAAAGATACCACTACATCACCCGCTTCGAAGGCGCCTTTCTCACGCTTTGTGCCGTTGGTTACTATATTTATAAGGTGATGAATGCATAAAATTTCAAAAAATATTCTTAACTTTGCGCCCATTGTTTGAAAAGGCATCATAAAACTTAAGCAAATTTACCGACATAACAATGGGGAAAGACTTAGCCATCAACTTGGAGAACCTCAGCACGGGGTATCGGGTGAAAGGGGAAGATAAGGTTATCAGCCAACAACTGACAGCCGAATTGCATGTGGGCGAAATGACATGTCTGCTGGGGCCCAACGGTGCGGGAAAATCCACGCTGTTGCGCACGCTGTCTGCATTTCAGCCAGCATTAAGCGGCAAGATTCTGATTGACCATCGAAGTGTGGATTCCTACAGCGCAAAGGAGCTTTCGAAACTGCTCAGCCTATCGGGCGCAGTCCTTATACAGGCTTTTGGGGTAAGCTGAACGAGAAGGACAAGAAAACCATTGAGAAATGCCTGCAATGGGTGGGCATCACCGAACTGAAAGACCGTAAGATGGAAACCCTCAGTGATGGTGAGAAGCAGAAAGTGATGATAGCCAAAGCCATCGCACAAGAAACACCCATCATCTACCTCGATGAGCCCACCGCCTATCTCGACTACCCATCCAAAGTGTCGATGATGATGCTTCTCCATCGTTTGGCACACTCCCTGAAGAAAATCATCTTCCTTTCCACTCACGATTTGGAGCATGCCCTTCAGATTGCCGACAAGATATGGTTGCTCGACAGCGAGCATGGACTCACCACGGGTATTCCTGAAGACCTCTGCGTGGAGGGAAAAATAGAAGAGTACTTCACCCGCCCAGGCATGACGTTCGACCGCGACAGTTGCGTGTTCAACATTCATCATGAAGTGGCTCGCGAAATCGTCTTCCAAGGCGACCCTTCCTCCACGGCATACAAGATGGCTGCCAAGGCATTCCTTCGCAATGCCATCCAACCTATCAGTAGGATTGAAGATGCACAAATCGAAAGCACCCGTCCCGACATTGTCATCCACGTTTCGAAAGAAGGTTGTTACCGCTTGTTGGAAAAAGGCAAAGAGGTGCTCAGAGTAGAGAAGATTGAGCACATCCTTCCTGTCACTAATTCCTACATGGTGAAGAACCACATCGAAGCCGTACGCGATGCAGCCAACATGACTCCATTTGAATAATTTTCTCAGAAAACTTAGAACAGCAAAAATTTAAATATTCCATAATCATCCTTTATGCAAGAATTGAAAAGATTAGCGTTTCTTCTTTCGACTATTTTAGTCTGCCTCAGCATGGCAGCTGTACCTGCACTGAAAGTGAAACGAACCGTGAAACAGAGCGATGGCAAGAGTTTACAGATTGTACTGTGTGGAGACGAGAGCTTCCATTTCTACCAAACCATTGATGGTGTACCCGTTGTTGAGAATGAAGACGGAAGTTTTGACTATGCCACAATGGATAATGGCAACCTCATTTCAACCAAGATGTTAGCACACGAAACGGATGAGCGCAGCATCAGTGAAAAGGCATTTATCAACCTTAGCAAAAAGAGCATCATCGCTGATATTCAGACCACTTGGAACAAGCGTCTTTCTGCTCGTAATGCACACCGACTGAAGCGTCTGGAATCTCGACGCGCCAAAGCCACTGGACCGAATCGCGTCCGCAAGGCTGGAGCCACACAAGGCGAAGTGAAAGGTTTGGTTATTCTTGTCAATTTCGCTGACAAGAAGATGACTCGTACACGTGAAGAATTCGACGATCAGTTCAATAAGATAGGTTATAGAAAGAATAGTCACATCGGTTCCGTTCGCGAGTATTTCACCAGCCAAAGCTACGGCAAACTCAACATCGATTTCGACGTGGTTGGACCTTACACCGTGAGTAAAAACATGGCATACTATGGTAAGGACGTAGGTCAAGCAGGTGATGATGAACACCCTACTCAGATGGTGTATGAAGCGATTAAACTGGCAGATAAAGATGTGAACTTTGCCGACTACGACTGGGATGGCGATGGTGAAGTGGACCAGGTGTATGTCATCTATGCAGGATATGGTCAGGCACAAGGTGCTGCATCTAACACCATTTGGCCTCACGAATATGTACTCGAAGGAGGTGGATATTATAATGTGAGATTCGACAATGTCCGTTTGAGCACCTATGCTTGTAGTTGTGAGTTTTCAGGTACGAGCGGCACTCGAATGGACGGTATCGGTACAGCTTGCCACGAATTCACCCATTGTTTAGGTCTTCCAGACTTTTATGACACCTCAAATGTAACTGCCAATTTCGGAATGAGCTTTTGGAGTGTGATGGACTCAGGCTGCTACAATGGCTCATATAGTGGCAGTGTTCCAGCTCCTTACACCTCATACGAGCGTTGGGTGTCGGGATGGTTGGAACCTACAGAGCTTAATGTTGGATGCGAAGTGGAAGGACTCCGCAATATCGTGAACTATCCTGAAGCATACGTCATCTACAACGAAGCCAACCACGACGAGTTCTACTTGCTTGAGAACCATCAGAAGAACTCGTGGGATAGCTATTCATACGGCAAAGGCATGCTCATCCTGCACGTTGACTACGACGAAACAGCATGGTGGGAGAACACAGTCAACAATGTGACATCTCGTCAACGCTGCACAATCATTCCAGCCGACAATAAGCAGGGGTTCTATACCGAGGTTGATTTGGCGGGCGACCCTTGGCCAGGTTACAAAAAGAACAAAAATCTGACCAACACTTCCACTCCTGCTGCCAAGCTTTATAACCGCAACAGTGATGGCACTTACTTCATGAACAAGCCTATCACTGAAATTACTGAAAACACCAAGGACTCCACCATCTCGTTCACCTTCAATGGCGGTATCCCTATCCCTGCACCAATCGCTAACGACAACATCAGCGACATTTCATTCACTAAGGGTACTTTCACCGCCACTTGGTCGGCTGTGGAAGGAGCGGATAGTTATACGATTGAACTGAGGGATGTCAATAATCAAGTAGAAAAGATTTTCTCACAGAACTTCGTCGCGTTTGGTGGCAGCATCACGAACTCAGGCTATGACTTTGCCGAAAAAGGAGTGCTCGACGACTATCTCACTGCCGGTAAGGGATGGACGGGCTCAAAAGTATATACAGGTGAAGACTACGTTACCCAAACCTACATGCTCAAGCTGGGTTCCAGCACGACTGTAGGCTCTCTCACCACACCAACCATTACAGCACCAAGTTCTGGTGAAATCACGGTGTATCTGCAAGCTCATCCTTACAACCGTCTCAGTTCTCTCGATTTCAAGGTAGTCATTACCGATGTAAACGGCAATGTCATCAAGGAAGAAAACCATATAAGCAACGAAGAAGTTTTCAACGTTGCCATGAAAGCTGAAGTAGAGAAAGACTTCAAGGTTACTATCAGCACTAGCTCGACGGCGAAACGAGCATTCTTCCGATTCCTTCATGTGTATAACGCAGCTCTTTCTGAAAGCGAAATTGCTGAGCTGGAAGATGCAAACAGCGTGAAATCGATGGCTCCAAATCTCGCTGAAACGAAATCAGGGAAAACCATCATCGAAGGCATCACCGACACGCACTACACATTCGAAGGCCTCACTTCTTCACGCTACACCTATCGCGTAAAAGCCATAGCTAAAGAACGTGAATCAGCATGGAGTAACCGAGTAACGGCTTCCGACCCTACAGGCATCGAAAGCATCACCCTCGACCAGCTCGACCCAAGCACTGTTGTGAATGTTTTCTCAACCAGTGGTCAGCTTATCCGCAAAACCACGATTGCCAATTGGAGCCAGACTCTGCCTCGCGGCACTTACATTCTGCGAACCAAGAATCGAGCTTTCAAAACGGCTAAATAATCAGAGTTAGATTCTGAAAATGAAGATAAGTCTCACTATCATACTTTCTTTTTTGGGCATGCTCTCTTTGCATGCCCAAAACATTTCCGACGCAGCTCTTTTTTCTCAGCCCAAAGAAGGGGAAAAAGGAGCTGTAGTAGCAGTTCATATCGGTACTGACGATGCCAGCGTGAGTGCTCACACCATCGACGTGTTCAATGAACAACTGCAAAAAGAATTCCCCCAACAGGCTTTCTTTTCAGTCGTCACTTCCAATACGTCCCTGTCGCGTCAACTCACTGAACTCGCTAAGGATGGCTTCACCCATTTGCTGATTCAGCCTTCTTTCATTGTCGATGACGTGGAAATGACGGTGCTTCGTCAGGAAGTCATACAGATTCGCAGCGAATTCATGGACATCCGCATCGGTGAACCCCTTCTGAGCAGTGAGGAAGATTGCCAAACGATTGTCAAGGCAATCAGCCAGAAATATGGAGGCAAGAATGCCAATTTGCTCTTGGGCGAAGGGTCATCCTACATGACACAGGCTTTCAACTCTCCTTACACCTTCATCCAATACGCCATTTCCTCACCTTCCATGCTCAAAATGCTCAAAGGCGATTGGTATGTGGCAACACTCAACGGGTATCCGACCCTTCAGAATGCCATTGAAAGGATGCAAGCGAACAAAGAGAAGAAAGTGAACATCATCACGCTCCATTTCTCACCCTCAATCGCCATTCAAAACGAGGTGGCGGAAACCATGAAAAGCCAAATTCTTCCAGCAGGTTTCAAGGCAACAGCAACGCATCAATCTTTAGGCGAATTGCCCGAAGTCATCGATATTTTCATGGAACATGCTCGTTACGCTGCAACGCACCGAAGCCTTTCCCCTATTGAAGAAAAATTCTCACATTCTTCTCATTATTAAATGAAGGGATGGGGTCTCTCCCTTGATTGTACCAAATTATTCCCTTGATTTTACTGAACCTCTTCTTTGAATGAATGGAACCATTCATTTGAATGAAGTGGTGGTTTCCTTTGATTTTACTGAAATGTCGAGGGTTCAACGAAATTATAGCGAAGGTTCGTTATCGCAACGCCGAAGGCTCGGCAAGTCGATGGCGAACCTTCGGCAACTAGTTAAATTCAAAGGAGCGGTTCAGTCAGTCCACAAATTTGCTTCTGACAATCCCCACATTCGGTTGGCTTGCGCCGAGCTAAAGGTTGGCTTGCACCGAGCTAAAGGTTCAGTAAATCCACAGAAAATGAAAGCTACGACTGGCGAAAGCACCATTTTTGTCACGAAAAAGGAGAAAAAGAGAAGAATAACAATTATTGTTAAAATTCAGTCATTGTAGATATTGAAAAATAGTCTATATTTGCAAAATGAAAGCGTGATGGAAAGTTACTGATACCATTTCATCACTGATTGAGCACCTAAAGAATTATTTATCATCCTAAATATCCCTGATTAATCATGAGACGAATCTTATTCACTATGATGTTGTTAATGGGCTTGCAAACTGCTATGTCTCAAGAATTTGTGCGTGTAGAAAACGGACAATTCATCCGTAATGGCAAACCTTACCACTATGTGGGAGCAAATTTTTGGTATGGCGCAGTCCTTGGCTCCAAAGGTCAAGGTGGTGATAGAGCAAGACTTGCGAAAGAATTGGACTTTTTGAAGAGCATCGGTGTGGATAACTTGCGTGTGCTGGTGGGAAGCGATGGACTACAAGCGGAGGATAGATACGTGCCAAGTTTGGTTTATCCAACATTGCAAACTGCTCCAGGCGTGTATAACGATACGATTTTGGATGGCTTGGATTATTTCATGGCAGAACTGAAAAAGCGCGACATGCTGGCTGTGCTGTATCTCAACAACTCTTGGGAATGGAGCGGTGGATATGGTCAATATCTGGAATGGGCTGGCGAGGGCGAATGTCCGCATCCAAGCGAGGCAGGTTACAGTGCTTTCATGAAGCATGTGGCTGGTTTTGCAACCAATAAAAAGGCACAGAATTTGTTCTACAAGCACGTGAAGAACATCATGAAGCGCACCAACCGCTATACAGGCGTGAAATATGTGGACGACCCAACCATCATGAGTTGGCAGATAGGCAACGAACCTCGTGCTTTCACGAAAGACTATAGCGTGGACCAAGCTCCTCAGCGTGCTGCATTTGCTGCGTGGCTGGCAAAGACTTCGAAACTCATGAAGAAACTGGACAAGAACCACATGGTTTCGACGGGTAGCGAAGGCAAACACGGCTGCGAGGAAGACATGGCACTGTTTGAAAAAGTGCATGCGGACAAGAATGTTGACTATATTTGTATTCATATCTGGCCATTCAATTGGGGATGGATTAAGGCAGAGAAGGATGGCAACGGAAATGTACCAGGTGCCAAAGGCGGCTGGATAGGTGCAGAGGCAGCGAAGGACAGTACGAAAGCATATCTGGACGAGGCATTGGTGGTGGCAAAGCGTTTGCAAAAGCCTATCGTGATTGAGGAATTTGGTTTTCCAAGAGATCATGGTGCCTACGCCATTGGGTCGGAAACCACAGCTCGCGACAGCTACTACAAATGTGTGTTCGATTTGGTGAAAGACCCATCGCGTCCACTCGTGGCAGGTTGCAACTTCTGGGCATGGGGCGGATGGGCAAAACCAACGCATGAGATTTGGAAACCTTACGACCCATACACGGGAGATCCCGCTCAGGAAGCACAAGGATTGAACTCGGTGTTTGTAAGTGACAAGACCGTGTGGGTGGTTAAGAAAGCGAATGAGAAATGAAAATGAAGAATGAAGAATGTAGAATGAAGAATGTATTTTCTATTCTTCTTTCTACATTATTAAAAACTAATAATCTATACTTAATCATATTATGAATAAAGGAATCATTTGTGGTATTTTACTTTCCGCTTGTTTATTTACTCAAAACGCACAGGCTGAAAGAGTGATTATCAGTACAGAAAAGACATCATTGGTGCTTGATGCAGCAGTGGGTGGCAACTTGAACTTTGCTTACTACGGCGAGAAAATCAATAGCCACGATGCCGACTTGTTGTTTGATGCAGGACAGGCTTGGAAACAAGCATATCCCGTGTATGGAATGCAATGCCAGAGCGAAACGGCGCTGAGCGTGACACATAGCGATGGCAACATGACACTTCAGATGAAGGTGCAGAGCGTGGAAAAGAATGGCGATGTGACTCGTATCAAAATGAAGGACATTCATTATCCTTTCTATATAGATGTGTGTTACAAGACCTATCCTGGCAAGGAAATCATCGAAACATGGGCTGAATATGAGCACAAGGAAAAGGGTATCGTGAAACTGAACCAGTTTGCTTCTGCCTATCTACCTATCCGTTACGGACAGGTTTGGATTTCCCATCTTTACGGTTCGTGGGCTAACGAGGGAAGAGTGGAAGAAGAACCACTGCGTCACGGCATGATGGAAATCAAGAACAAGGACGGAGTGAGAAATTCACATACTGACCATGCAGAAGTGATGTTCTCGCTCGATGGCAAGCCTCAGGAGAACACAGGACGCGTGATTGGTGCAGCTCTTTGCTATAGCGGTAACTACAAGTTGAGAATCGACACCGACGACAGCAATTATCATCATTTCTTTGCTGGTATCAACGAGGATAACTCGCAATATAATCTGAAGAGCGGTGAACGCTTTGTGACGCCTGCTTTGGCACTCACTTACAGCAACGAAGGACTTAGCGGTGCAAGTCGTCATTTCCACAGTTGGGCTCGCTCCCACAAGATTGCTCATGGCACCGAACTGCGTCCAATCCTGCTGAACAGTTGGGAAGGTGTCTATTTCAACATCAACGAGGAGGGCATGGACCAGATGATGAACGACATCAGCAGCATGGGTGGAGAACTCTTTGTGATGGACGATGGATGGTTTGGCATGAAATACCATCGCGACAACGACTCCTACTCGCTCGGTGACTGGACAGTTGATACACGCAAGTTGCCTCACGGCATCCAGGGACTCATCGATACAGCCAAGAAGCACAACATCAAATTTGGTATTTGGATTGAGCCTGAAATGACCAATTCGAAGAGCGAACTCTACGAGAAGCACCCAGAATATATCATTGCACCCACCAACCGTGAGCCAGTGCAAGGACGTGGTGGCACTCAGTTGGTGCTCGACATGAGCAATCCAAAGGTGCAGGACCTCGTTTTCCACATCGTGGATACCCTCCTCACCAACTATCCTGAG
>OMTC01000203.1 GCA_900313845.1 uncultured Prevotellaceae bacterium | reverse complement strand
AAGATAACTCTCAGGACGGTCGGCAAGATGCTGGAGTCCCGATTCGAAAAGCACGGTGAGAGCGAGCTCATGGGCATGTGAGGTGATATGAGGATGCTGGGAATCGGAGAAGGTACATGGAGTGTAGTCCATAGGTCCTATCACGTTGCGGGTGAAAGGAAGGGTGGCATTGTGTGCTGCAGCACGACGGGTGAGGATAGGGGCATTGTTGTACCATTCTGCTCCATATACTGCTTCTGCCGACATGAAATTAGGATAAGTGCGTTGCCATCCTCGAGGAATGGTAGCTCCGTGGAAGTTGACCAGCAGATGGTGCTTGGCTGCACTCTCCAAGAGGTCGATGCAATAGTCCATGGTTTCACGAGTGTCGCCCGAGAAGAAATCGATTTTCACTCCTGCCACTCCCAACGATTCCAACCATGCAAATTCCTTCTCACGGTTTTCGGGAGCATTCAAACGATAGAGTGGGCCTCCAGCTCCGTTCGTTGTCCATGCCGTAGAGGAATTGTACCAGAGCAATACCTTCACGTTGCGCTCCTTGGCATAGCGGAGGGCATCGTCGATGGTTCCACCGTTCGTCATCACATCCCATTCCCAGTCGATCAGCACGTATGGCAGATGGAGCGTGGCAGCCATGTCGATATAGCGTTTCACAATCTGATAATCCTTCGAACCTCGGTTGTATGCCCAATAAACCCACGACACGCATCCTGGCTCAATCCAATCTGTGGATGAGAGAGTGGATGGAGGACAAAC
This sequence comes from uncultured Prevotellaceae bacterium, assembly GCA_900313845.1. Classification (GTDB taxonomy): domain Bacteria; phylum Bacteroidota; class Bacteroidia; order Bacteroidales; family Bacteroidaceae; genus UBA3839. Next base: position 3,512 of record OMTC01000203.1, on the reverse strand, counting down.
ATCCGTAACGAGTGTGGTTTCTACGATGTCGGCAAGAGAACCAATCGCGATGATTCTCCATGGAGATGCTTCTCCAAAGCTTTCACCTTCTTTCAGGAAAGGAGCCACCCGATAGTCGGTTCCTGAAGCAGTTTGGGTGGTGCGTAGGGCGGAAGCAGCTTGTCCATGTTGAATGTCTGCCTCGGTCATCAAGCTCCACAACTGCTCGCCGTGCTGAAAGAGGGCAGGAAATCCGAAGTGGTTGTGCGACGTGTCAAAAGCAGTGGTGCGTGGATAAAAACGCTCGTAGCCCATATCGTATTCCTGCATCCAACGAGGAGTGCCATCAGGAATGCTGATGGTTGTCAGTTCGTCGCCCATCTTGCTTGCCAATTCGTTGGGAAGCAGATAGCGAAGTGCTACACCGTCGTTGTAGAGGCGAAGGATGATGCGTGCATCCTTTCCTTCAGCCGTAGTGAAAAGGCAATCGTATTCATTGGCACGGTTGGTGCAGTGGGAACGCTTACCTGTTAGCATCGTGTAATCCTCCTTCACGCTTCTGCGTTTCAGCAATTTCGAAAAGCGCCATGCCTGCTCAGGGGAAGGATTAACCCCCTGTTGCGTGATGCCGAGTGCAGAAACATCGAGCACATGTTGCCGTTGTTTGTCCTTTCCCACATAATCAATCTTGAGTTGTGTGGTCTGTGCGCTGTTCGTATCGATACTCAACTGTATTTTCTTGTTGGGAGAACGAAATGTCTGTGCTTCTGCAAGGATGGCAAATGCCATCAAAAACATCAGCATGCTCCCTCTCTGTGATTTATTCATGAAAATTAATCAGGGATTTAAAGGATTTAAAAGGATTTTAAATAAGTGCAAAGTGAGAAGTGAAAAAATCCATCCGGATGGCATCGCTTCACGCTTCATTTTTCACTTTTCACTATTCACTTTTCACTATTATCGAATCAGTACTTGACGTGCCTTCCCATTCTGCTGATTTTTGAGGATGAACATTCCCTTGCGACCTGTCATCTGACGAAGTTTGTCAAAGGCATCATCGTTTGCAGAGAGCTTCATGTCACCCACGTAAGTACCCATGAGCGAGTACACCTTCACCGTCTGTTCTTCGTTGGCGATAATCTCTTCAACACCAGCAGCTTGCACGAGTTTTACGTTGATTTTGTCGATGTTGCAGTATGCATTCGAGATGGTGATACGGAAGATTTGCTGACCCTCCTCAAGCGGTTTGGTGAAGTTGCCTTTCACAACTCGGTAAGTTTCCCAATCGCCCGTATTAGGTACCGTAATCTTATTGGTGATAGCAGTGACTTTTCCATCTTTCACCACACCGATACGGAAGCCCGAATTGTCGAGACCCGAAGACACTGTTGCCTCGTAGGAGTAAGTGCCTGCTTCAGTAACATTCACTGTGTATTCCAGCCATTCGTCAGCCTGTGTGTAACCAATGCCGTAGCCACCATTACCCGTTACAATATCTACGCCACCGTTGTCAGTGCGGTAGTTCACCTTGCCTTCATCTTCAGTGTCACTATCGTGATAGCTGAGTCCTTCATCTCCACCGTCGAAATCCTCCACCTCGATGATACCAGGGAGCGTTTTCACACCCTTGTGTGGTGTGCGTCGCTTCTGAACAACGAGTTGCTTTTCAGCATATTCTGATTCAGCACCAGCAGTATCTACAGCCACTGCACGCAGTTGCACTGTTCCCACAGCCGTTGGCTTGTAGGTACATTCATAAGGAGCTGCCGTCTTGCGAGCGATACGTGAATCGTTGGCATAGATTTCAACATACTTGATGACATCTTCAGGCAGACTGGTTTTCACACTGATAGTTGTGTTGTCGCCTATCGTTATAGGAGAAGGATTGGCTGTGAGCGTAAGTTTCAAATTTGGATTTATATCCACATGTCTGAATATCACCTTGTCGATATTGCAAGTAGAACCCACAATCGTGATACGGATGATTTGCTTGCCCTCTTCCAATGGAATGAGCAATCTGCCAGTGTTGGCACGATAGGTGTCCCAACTGTTCTGAGTGACACAGGTGACAGGCAGGGTTTCTGTCAGAGGAACGAGTCCGGCATCTGTGCTCAACTCTATTTTGAAGGAAGAATTAGTAACACCCGACGATGCCCATGCCTCGAAAGCATACACGCCAGCTTGCTTCACATTCACCGTGTATTCCATCCATTCGCCTGAGTTGGTGTAACCGATGGCATAGCCACCATTACCCCTCACGATGTCGATGCCACCATTGTTTGTGCGGTATCCCACTTTTTCCTCATCGTTGGAATCGCTATCATGGAACGTCACTCCTTCGCCGCCCACGTCGAAGTTCTCAGCTTGCAGTGTGCCAGGCAATTCGATTTCTCCAGCAAAAGTGGAACGAGGCTCATGTACTGTGACGTTCGAAATGCGATCCCACATTGTGCCGTCTGTGGCATATACCTTTGCCGTGAGTTTCAGCGTTCCTTTCTTGTCTGGTGTGAGAGTTGTGGTATAAGGTGCTTCAGTGAAAGTGGCTTTCAACACGTTGTTGGCATAAAGTTCCACCTTCTCAATGGTCTTTGTTCTCAGCCTTGCACGTACCTCCACATTCAAATCCTCACCTAATCCTACGCGTATGGATGCAGGTTTCACATACACCGACGCCTCCTTCTTATAGCCTCCTTCAAACGGACCCTTCGCTGCGTTTGCAGCATCCGAAGCCATGTATTCTCGGAGCCAAGTCATGGCAGGACGATCCTTACCATTGCGGATGATACCCGAATTACCATCCGTGGTCCATGTCCTTCCGTAGATATATCCCCACAATGTGATACCAGCCACATAGTCCTGCTCCCACATGTAAGGAATCTGCTCCTTGTAGCGTTGCAATTGGAGGTTGTCGTCCGACGTGCCAATATCGTATTCTGTACTATACATCGGCATTTGCAACGCATTGTGGATTTCCGTCATTGCCGACTTGAAATTGTTCAACGACATGTCTGTGAGGTCGTGCGATTGGCATCCGTATGCATCGATAGGAGCACCGGCATCGCGAAGTATTTTCACCAAATTGATGAATTCCGTCTTTTGCCACTGGAAGGTATTGTAGTCGTTATAAATGAGAATGGCATTTGGCCAACGTTCGTGAGCCATTTCGAAAGCTTTGATAATCCAATCGTAGCCAGTCTTACCGTCACCACCTAATGCATCTTTGTAGCGAGCAGGCTGATGCCCTGGAATCGCCTCGTTCACCACGTCGATGAGTGGCAAGTCGGGATAGCGCTTTGCTGCGGCATCGAACCATTCTACGATGGCTTTGTATTGTTCCTCCTTCGAAAGATTGTCAATCCATCCTGGATACTGAGCGCCCCAAATTAGGCAATGGAGCTTGCATGGGAATTTGTGGTTTTTCGCATAGTTGTAGCAATTGTCAAAACCGCCCCAGTTGAATTGTCCGCGTCGGCTACCTTCCACCGACCCCCATTTCGACTCGTTCTCGGGAGTGATTTGGTTCCAGAGGGATG
>OMTC01000079.1 GCA_900313845.1 uncultured Prevotellaceae bacterium | reverse complement strand
ACAACATGAAGGCAATTTCAGGAAAGAAATATGTGAAAATGCCAAAGCCTTTCCTGCTTCAAAGAATGAAAGGGAAATAAAGCCCCCACCCAGCCTCCCCGAGGGGAGGGGGAATGAAGAATGTAGAATGAAGAATTAAGAATTAGGACAAACACGATATAGATAAAGCAAAGTAAATGAAAGATTCATGATAACCTCTGAGGAACTTCTTTCTGCTCTTAATGATTCGCAACGCAAGGCTGTAGAGTTTTGCGATGCATCCTCTTTGGTGATTGCAGGTGCAGGTTCTGGCAAAACACGTGTCCTTACTTATAAAATAGCATATCTGCTGAATCAAGGATATGAGCCTTGGTCTATCCTTGCTTTGACGTTTACGAACAAGGCTGCCGACGAAATGAAATCGCGTATTGCCTCTCTTTTGGGAGACAAGCGTGTGGATTATATTTGGATGGGGACTTTCCATTCCGTTTTTCTTCGTATTCTTCGCTATGAGCACGAGAGTTTTGGCTTTTCTTCGAACTTCACCATTTATGACGCTGCCGATAGCAAGAACCTCATCAAGGCTATCATCAAGGAGATGGGATTGGATGATAAGCAGTATAAGCCAGGCACTGTGCAAACGCATATTAGCAATGCCAAAAACCAATTGGTTACTGCCAAGACATACGTTGCCAATCGGGACAACTTCCTTGCCGACCAACGCTCCAAGATGCCACTGCTGGGAGAAATCTATATGCGCTACAGCAATAGATGCCGACAGGCACAGGCTTTGGACTTCGATGATATTCTGCTTTACACCTATTACGTCTTTCTCAAATATCCTGATATACTTGAGAAATATGCTTCTCGATTCAAGTATATTCTTGTGGATGAGTATCAAGATACGAATTTTGCTCAGCATCAGATTGTGCTCCAATTATCTATGGTACATCATCGTGTGTGTGTGGTGGGCGACGATGCACAGAGCATCTATTCTTTCCGAGGTGCCAACATCGATAATATTCTTTGTTTCAATCAACAATATCCCGACAGCAAGCTCTTCAAATTGGAACAGAATTATCGTTCCACCCAAACCATTGTGGAGGCTGCCAACACCTTGATTGACAAGAACCGAGGACAGATTCAGAAGCATGTGTTTTCTGAAAAGGAAAAAGGGGAGCGTCTAACGGTGGTGGAAGCGTATTCCGACGTGGAAGAAGGAGACATTGTGGTGAAGAAAATCCAAGAATTGCATCGCCGTGAGAATACGGACTATTCGGGCTTTGCCATTCTTTACCGAACCAATGCACAGAGCCGTGTGTTCGAGGAAAAACTGCGGAAAGTGGGGTATCCTTATCGTATTTACGGTGGACTTTCGTTTTATCAACGCAAGGAAATCAAGGATATTATTGCCTATTTCAGACTGACAGTCAATCCGAATGACGAAGAGGCATTCAAGCGTATCATCAATTATCCTGCAAGAGGAATCGGAAACACGACGGTGCAGAAAATCATTGATGCTGCTAATCTATATAATGTAAGCCTTTGGACCGTTATCAGCAATCCGTTGCAATATGGACTTACGGTCAATAAGGGAACATACGCAAAGATTGACGGATTCCGTACACTGATAGATGAATTCCATCAAGCTTCTCTGGACAAGGAGAGGGGAAGGGCTGACAAGCTGGGAGCTGAAATCATCCGGCGAAGCGGCATCAGCAACGACATATACTCGGATGTGAGTTTAGAGGGAAAAGCTCGCCAAGCCAATATGGAGGAATTGTCTAATGGACTGGTTGAATTTTGCGAATCCAGATTGGAGGAAGGAAACGAGAATCTATTCTTGACAGATTATTTGTCGGAAGTTTCGCTGATGTCCGACCTCGATTCTGATGCGAAAGACAAGAAGAAGCAAGACAATTCCCAAGGACACATCACCTTGATGACGATTCATTCGGCAAAAGGACTCGAATTCAACACTGTATTTGTGGTGGGTTTGGAAGAAAATCTCTTTCCAAGTGCCATGTCGAACGAAAACATGCGTGAGCTGGAAGAGGAACGTCGCCTCTTCTATGTCGCTATCACTCGTGCAGAACGTCATTGCTATCTCACCTATGCCAAGAGTCGTCTGCGCTATGGCAAGCTGGAATTTAGCAACCCAAGCCGTTTTATCAATGACATAGACCCTCGTTATCTCGATATGCATACATCCATGCGCAACAATAGAAGTTACAGGAATGATGATATTGAGGTGCCTTGGGCAAGCAAGAGACGCAATGCGAGAGAAAGCTTGTTTGGTTCTCGTCGTTTTGATTTTGAGGAACCTGATGACAAATATGTTCAGCCAAACGATAACATTCGTCCTCGAGGATTCCGTCCTTCTCAACCTAAGCAAGAGCCGCAGAAAGTTGCTCCACTTACGCCTCCTTCTGGCTTCAAGAAAGTAAACGGAACGAAAAAAGACAACGGCACTCCTCCAACAGTGAATGCCACAAACGATATGATTGCTGTGGGCAAACACATCGAACACGAGCGTTTTGGCTTGGGTGTTGTGGAGAAGCTGGAAGGCTCTGGCGATAATATGAAAGCAACAGTTTCGTTCCAAAATGCGGGTACCAAGCAATTGCTACTGAAATTCGCTCGCTTTAGAGTAATCGACTAATCTTTTCTCAATATTTCAATGTCTCTCTTAGAAGAAAATATCAACTCCATTCCTTCTCCATGCTACGTGATGGAGGAAGATTTGCTACGTAGGAACCTCAGTCTCATCAAGAGTGTGGCAGAACGAGCTGACGTGGAAATCATACTTGCTTTCAAGGCATTTGCATTGTGGAAATCTTTCCCGATTTTCAGAGAATATATTGAGCATACTACAGCAAGTTCTCCATACGAAGCACGTTTGGCATTTGAAGAATTTGGAAGTCCCGCTCATACTTATTCACCTGCTTACGAAGAGGAAACTTTTCCCGAAATCCTCCGTTGCAGCAGCCATATCACATTCAATTCGTTGAGTCAATATGAGCGCTTTTATCCACTGGTGAAACAATATCAAATTGAAAAGAGTGGGGGAGAGGCGCCTTCTCATTCTGTCATTTCACTTGGACTGAGGGTAAATCCAGAATATTCTGAAATAGAAACGGAATTGTATAATCCTTGTGCACCAGGAAGTAGGTTTGGAATATTGGCTTCGCAACTACCATCAGTTCTTCCCGATGGAATCGAAGGTTTTCATATTCATTGCCACTGCGAGAGTGGGGCAGATGCTTTCGCTCGCACGTTGCAACATATTGAGGAAAAGTTTTCGATTTGGTTCCCTCAAATTCAATGGATTAACTTTGGAGGAGGACATTTGATGACACGAAAAGATTATGATGTGGGATTACTCATCAGCACATTGCAAGGTTTTCATCAGCGTTATCCTCACTTGAAGGTGATTCTCGAACCAGGTTCTGCTTTTGCATGGGAAACGGGACCATTGCTTTCGCGCGTTGTAGATATTGTTGAAAATAAAGGCATTCAAACAGCAATCCTAAATGTGAGTTTCACTTGCCACATGCCAGATTGTCTCGAAATGCCTTATCATCCCGCAGTGCGAGGTGCTGAAACCATTGAAGATATTTCTTCGATTGACGAATCCATCAACAGAAAGCATCTTTACCGCTTGGGAGGAAACAGTTGTTTGAGTGGTGATTTCATGGGATATTGGTTGTTCGATCATCCTCTCGAAATAGGGGAGAATATCATATTTGAAGACATGATTCACTACACTACGGTAAAAACAAATATGTTTAACGGCATTCATCATCCTGCCATTGGAATGCTTCATTCGGATGGAACGTTCGAGCTTTATCGAAACTTCACCTATGAAGATTATAAAAACAGAATGTGCTAAATAGAGAATAAAAAAGGTTCGAATCCACGATGGAAACGAACCTTTTATATATTATATATAAGGTGTCGGACTTAGAATCCTAAACCTCAATGAGAAAATCTATTAATAGGTGCGATAGAGAAGCCAAGCATCAGGGTAGGTGCTACGAAGAGTGTTTCGAGAATTGATAGCAGACGACTTATCATCGAATGAACTTGCAATAACTCGATACATGCCAGTCTCAGGATTTTGAGCCACCTGAGCACTGTAGCCCTGGTTGACGAGAGTGTTACGAAGATTATTTGCATTGTCAGCACTCTTGAAAGAACCACAAACAACATTGTAAGCTTTCAAGTTACCACCGTTGAGCACATTGAGACGCTCTGAGCGAACATTTGTGTTATCCTCTGTAGGTGTTGTAGGATTTACAGGAGTTACAACAGGTGTTACAGAAACGGCCTCCTGAGAAGTTTGCTGAGCCATTTCCTGTGCCTTTGCTTTTTCATAAGCTTTCTTGTAGTTGCTTTCCTTAGATTTGCAACCTGTCATTGCTACGGTGGCAATTAGTGCCAAACCAATAAATAAAATTTTTTTCATGTCGCTAATTTTGTGATTAAAGTTGTATTTCTTTGCGAATTTACGGTTTTATGCAACAGAAACCAAACACTAAGCAATAAAAAATTGTTAAAGACGAAATATTTATGTGATTTTTAGTTGTTTTTTGTTAGAAATGTAGTAATTTTGGGGAATAAAATATAAACCGAGATAAATTTCATTATTAGTAACCCTTTAAAAATTAAAACGACATGAAAAACGGAATTGCAATTGCTGTTTCTTTAGTAGGTGGTGCACTTATTGGTGGTGCACTGGGTCTTCTTTTTGCTCCAGAACCAGGAGAACGCCAGCGCAGAAAAATTAGAGTTGCCCTTGAGCGTCATGGAGTGAAGCTTAATAAAGAAGAATTCAACAAACTGGTTGAGGAAATTAAGAATATCACAAGGAAGGGCACAGCAGAAGTTGAATCCGCTCTGGATTTGGAAGATGCTGAATAAATTTCAGAGTTGATATGGCGGAAGATAACAAGAATTTACAGAACACACTCGATGAAAGTAAGCGCCTTTGGGGGCTTGTGCAACAATATGCCAAGCTTGAAATGGTGGACAAACTTACTTTCATTCTCACAATTCTCATTGTGGGTGGTGTGCTTGTGGGACTCTGCACTATTGCTATCTTCTGCTTCAGTATGTTTTTTGTTACCAAACTTGAGCATGTCACAGGCAGTCTGGCATTAAGCTATGCCATAGTGGGATTGTGTCTGCTCGTTCTTGCAGTGATTGTGTTACTGCTTCGCAAGTCTTTGGTTACTCGACCAATTATTTCTTCTTTGATGAAGGAATTCTTCGAAAAACAAGACTTTAGCGAGGACGTTAAGCGTAAATAATTTTTCGTAGAGGAGGAAAGCCTATGAAATTTGACTATAAAAAGATCAAATCGCAAGATGCATTAGAACTTGCCAAATACATGGTTTTGGATGATATCCATAAATCTACGAAGAGAATGAAGCTCTATTCGCAAAATGCTGTCATGCCGCAAAATAAATCACTGATGCATTCAGAAGTGGGATTAGTGCGCTTTGCCGCCTATTGCATTACTGCCTACAAAACTCTGAAAACCACCCGCAAAGCATTAACTTTCTTCAAGAAAAAGAAATAAGTCTTGAACGAAATGATTAGCAAAAGTAAAGCACTTTGAGATGTTCTCATGAGAGAAGTTTCAAAGTGCTTTCTTTTTGTTTATACCAGTTCCACAATAGTGATTCCTGCTCCTCCAAATTGAGGATGCTCATCTCGATAATCCACCACAGCAGGAATTGTAGATAAATATTGTCTAATCAGGGTGCGAAGAATTCCATTTCCCGTTCCATGCAGAATCTTAATTTGGGAAACAGATGCTACCAAAGCATCATCCACAAAATAAGTGACAGCTTGGATTGCTTCATCTGCTCGCATACCTCTCACATCGATTTCCGATTTGAAATTCAGCGATGTTTCTCTAATGTTTTCTTGAGTCTGCCTACTCACAAATGTTTCAGCACGCTTCTCTTTTTTAGGTGGTTCTGAAGGTTCCAAGCGATTCAGTTTTACATTAGTTTGAATGGAACCAAATGCTACAAGTGCCCCTTTTTCAGCCATTTTCAGAATCTGTCCGATGGTGGATTGGCCTTTTAAACGAACAAAAGAACCTTCTGTGAGTACCACTTCTTCTTTCTTCGTTTCATTCTGGGATGTTGGAGTTGGAGTAGGGGATTGCTGTTTGTTTTTCTTCTCTGCACGACGCTTTTCTCGAGCTTTGATTTTGGCAATTTGTCGCTGTATCTTCTCCTCCATAGCGGCAGCATCTATCTCGCGTACTTCTTGTTTGAAATCTGCAAAATCTTGACGAATACCTTTTGTTCGTTCCTTTTCTGCCTGAGCTTCCTTGATTTCTCGAATGGTTTGTTCAATTCGTGCATTGGATTCTTTCAACAATTGCTGAGCATCTTCTTTTGCTTTCGCAATGATTTCCTTCTTTTGTTCCTGCAATTTTTGAATATCTTCCTCATAGCGAGCAATCGTTTGCTCCATCTTCTTCTCGTGCTGATGAATCGTTTGACGCTTGTTTTCCCAATAGCGCTTGTCGCGTACAATATCTTGCAGATATTTGTCTGCACTGATATATTCGCTACCAACAATTTCAGATGCATCTTTTATCACATCCTCTGGAATTCCAATTTTTCTTGCGATTTCAACGGCAAAAGATGAACCTGGATTTCCTATACGAAGTTGGAAAAGAGGTCGCATTTCTTGTCTGTCGTAGAGCATCGCACCATTCACAATGCCATCATTCTCCTGTGCATAATGCTTCAGATTCTGATAGTGGGTCGTGATAACTCCAAACGCATGTTTGAAATTGAATCGTTTCAGCATTGCTTCAGCAATAGCACCACCAATGGTTGGTTCCGTACCACCTCCAAATTCATCGATGAGGAGTAGGGATGCTGCATCAGAATGACGCATCATCATCTTCATATTGATAAGATGTGAAGAGTAGGTAGATAAGTCATTTTCAATGCTTTGCTCATCACCAATATCAATGAATATGCTTTTGAAAATGCCACACACACTACTTTCTGCAACAGGAATTGGCATGCCGCACTGAAGCATATATTGCAGCAATCCAACCGTTTTCAAACAGACGGATTTTCCTCCAGCGTTAGGTCCGGAAATCAATAGAATTCTGTGGTGTGGTGCTTTCAAAGTGATGTCTAAAGGAACGACCTTGTGGTTCCCTTCTTTTTTCTCAAAAGCCAGTCTGAGCAAAGGGTGAACTGCCATACTCCAATCAAGCACTTGCTTATCCTCAATATTTGGTTCAAGTGAATGAGTTTGTATAGCAAATTTTGCCTTTGCACGGATGAAGTCGATGTCAGCCAAAAACTCATAGCTATAGAGCATCTGCTGAATCTCTGGTCGGATTGTATCTGAAATTTCTCGAAGGATGCGGATGATTTCACGTCTTTCCTCATTTTCCAACTCGTTGATGTAGTTATTAGCTTCAACCACTTCAGTTGGTTCAATATAAACCGTTCTTCCAGAGTCGGATTCATCATGAACTATGCCACTTATCTTGCGTTTCATGGCTGGAGCAACTGGAATTACCAAACGTCCATCACGCAGGGTGGGTGTTATGTTTCTCTCAACAACGCCCTCAGTTTGAGC
>OMTC01000021.1 GCA_900313845.1 uncultured Prevotellaceae bacterium | reverse complement strand
AACTTCGGCGTATTCGTTGAAATCGAAGAAGGTGTTGACGGTCTTATCCACATCAGCGACCTCTCTTGGACTAAGAAGATTAAGCACCCATCTGAGTTCACAAAGATTGGTGATCCTATCGAAGTTCAGGTTCTCGACATCGACAAGGAAAACCGTCGTCTCTCTCTCGGCCACAAGCAGTTGGAAGACAATCCTTGGAACAACTTCGAGACTATCTTCACTCAGGACAGCGTTCACACTGGTAAAATCATTGAAGTGCTCGATAAGGGTGCAGTGATTCAGTTGGAAGGTGGCGTAGAAGGTTTTGCTACTCCTAAGCACCTCGTGAAGGAAGACGGAAGCCAGGCTCAGCTTGGTGAGGAACTCGAATTCAAGGTAATCGAATTCAACAAGGACGCTAAGCGCATCATCCTCTCTCACAGCCGTATCTACGAAGATGCTGCACGTGCAGAAGCTCGCGAACAGCGTAAGGCTGCCGCTGCTGCTAAGAAGGCTGCTCGTCCTCAGAAGGAGCAGGGTCCATCTATCCAGAACAAGGCTGCAAGCCAGAGCCTCGGCGACATCGACGCTCTTGCTGCTCTCAAGGCTGAGATGGAAAACAAGAAGTAATCAAGAATATGAGAAGTGTAAAGTGAAGAATCTTTCCCTTTAAAACTTTTCTATCATTACTAAAACCGCAGGGAGGATGTGATGCCTTTCTGCGGTTTTCCGTTTTGGGTTTAGAGATTTGGTTTAAACATTAAAAACTGAACGCTAAACGAAAAAGAAGCATCAAACACCTTATTATATATTACGCGCGTATAGATGGAAAAGTTTGAAGTGACAGTTTTGGGATGCGGAAGCGCTCTACCTACCGTGAAGCACAATGGGAGCGGCATGGTGGTGAACATACGGGAGAAATACTTTCTCGTGGATTGTGCGGAGGGGACACAAGTGGAACTCCGACGAAACCACATCCATCTGAATAGGCTCTTCAATGTTTTCATCACACATCTGCATGGGGACCATTGTTTCGGACTGATGGGACTCATCTCCACACTCGGATTGTTGGGACGTACTGCCCCACTCCACGTGTATGGTCCACAGGATATCGAAACACTTTTTCAACCTCTGATAGATTACCATTGCAATGGTATGACGTATGAAGTGGTATTTCATCCTATCGATACACACCAGAACGTTTGCATTTACGAAGACAAAAGTCTGCAAGTATTTTCCATTCCATTGAAACATAGAATCCGTTGCTGTGGGTATTATTTCAAGGAAAAGGAACTCTCGAGGCACATTCTGAAGGAAGCAATTGAAAAATATGCTATTCCTATCTCGCAAATCAACAATGTGAAAGCAGGATTGGACTATGTGATGCCAAATGGGCAAATCATCAAAAACGAAGAACTTACCACACCACCATCACCTGCCCGTTCTTTCGCCTATTGCTCCGACACAGTTTTTCGACCAGAAATAGCGGAAATGATGAAAGGTGTAGATTTGCTGTACCACGAAGCGACCTTTGCAGAGAGCGAAAAGCTACTTTGTTCGAAAGTATATCACTCCACAGCTAAGCAAGCAGCTGAGATAGCTCGATTGGCTGGAGCCAAGCAATTGATGTTAGGACATTATTCTTCTCGCTATAATGATGAGACCATCCTTCAGAAAGAGGCTGCCGAAGTGTTTGAAAATACAATTTTAGCAAAAGAAGGTCTCGTTGTAACGGTTTAATCAAGTAAAAATTGCATTTTTTTCAAAAAAATAATCAAAAAAATTTGCAAGATTGATTTACTTATGATAATTTTGCAGATGAAAAGCGTGGAAAAGGCAATTGCAACTGGGCAATTTGCCCTTAAAAATATGCCAAATGATGGCAGCAAACCACGTGGAACACTAATAAAACATCGACAAAAGCAACAATAAGAAACTTCAAAAATAGATGCCTATGATGAAGAGAATACTTATATTGATAACTGCATCTTTCCTCCTTGCAATGCCAATGGAGGTGAAAGCACAAGATATACAGCAGCGCACAACCATTGAACAGGAAGTGGCTCCAATTACTATTAGTGTAAACGAGTCCACTATCCACATCAAGAACGCTGAGAAGATGGTGATTGAAATCTACAACATGGCTGGAGTGAAGGTGGTGACTCAGCGCATTGATAGCTCTGACAAAGCCATTGAGTTGGACAACCTGCCAAAGGGTTGCTACATCATCAAGATCGGCAAGGTAGCTCGTAAAGTATATCTCCGCTAAGGCTCTTATCTGCGGACTTAAAAGAAAGATTCCTTGTTTATGCCTTCACGGACATAGACAGGGATTTTTTGATTAAAGAAGATCGAACATGAAACAATTTAAAGAGCAAGAATTGGTAGCTCGACTTCAAAATCCAGCGACGCAACGGCGAGCATTTGAAGAAATGGTGGGTCATTTCAGCGAAAGTCTTTATTGGCAAATCCGTAGAATGGTCACTTACCACGATGATGCAGATGATGTATTGCAAAACACCTTTCTGAAAGCGTGGAATAGCATTGGAAGTTTCAGAGGCGATGCCAAATTATCCACATGGCTCTTCAAAATAGCCTACAACGAAAGTCTCACCTTCCTAAGCAAACAGAAAGACACCATTTCGCTCGACACGAACATCCTGGATGATGACGATGATGCCCCTACCCTTGCTAATACGCTGGAAAGCGATGCATACTTCGACGGAGATGAAACCGAGGCTATGCTCCAAGCTGCTGTTGCCTCCCTCCCTGCCAAGCAAAGGGCGGTGTTCAACATGAAGTATTTCCAAGAAATGAAATACGAGGACATGGCAGAAATCACGGGTACGAGCATTGGAGCGTTGAAAGCATCATTCCATATCGCCGTGAAGAAAATCGAAGAGTATTTCCAGCAACGGGAATGAAAATCGACAAAACCACACGTTGAAAATCGAAAAGTTTATTTTTTAAAGAAAAATGAAAAAATCTTGCCAATAAGATTAAACTATTTGTAAATCAATCAGTCATAAAGACAACAAAAGTACTTACAATATGAAGCAATTTGACATAAACAATCAAAGCAAGCGCAACCCCTTCACCGTTCCAGATGGGTACTTTGAGAACTTGACGGCACGCGTGATGGCAAACATCCCTGAGGTTGAAGCCGAGGAGAAGGTTGGCGAAAACAATGCGAAGATTGTGAGTATGGAACCTCGCAAATCATCTCGCACGTGGATGGGTTGGAGTATTGCAGCAGCAGCTTGCATCGCAGTGGCTGCACTCTTTATTACGATTCCAAACAAGACGAATGATGTTGGAGTTAAGCAAATGGCACAGACGGAAACGTCAAATAGCTACGATTCTGAATATCAAGAAGAAATGCTGGAATATGCCATGGTGGATAACACTGACATCTACAACTATCTCGCGGGAGTAATGTAATCTAAACCTACCAGAAAGGGGGTGAAGGTTACATTGCCCCTTCTTAAAAAGAAAACGAACAGAACGAAACACAAAAACACCTGAGACGATACTAATAAAAAGAATGAGACACATGAAAAGAATATTATTCTATATCATTGCCTGCCTTTTGTTCTCAGTGAATTTGCAAGCGCAACACACACCAAACGGAAGACAAGGCAGACAGGAACATCGACAATTCAATCCTGAGGAATTCGACAAATGGATGGAAAGCTATATTACGAATGAAGTGGGACTCAATGCCGAAGAAGGAAAGAGGTTTTTTCCACTCCTGAAGGAAATGCGTATCAAGCAATTCAAAAACGACCAGCAGGGACGTGAAATCATGGGCAAGCTTAACGACAATTCTTCAGAAGCAGACTATGAGGAAGCCATCAACAAAGTGTTAGAGCTCGACCTTCAGAATAGGAAAATCGAGAAAGAATACTATAAAAAGTTCCACAGCGTGCTCTCATGGAAAAAGATTCACAAAGTGCGCTTTGCTATCCAGAAATTCAACATGGAAGCCTTGCGCAGATTCACACCTCCTCAGCGCAATAGATTCGGTGGTCCAGGACAAAACTGGCGATGGGGACAAAGGAACAATTAAGCACTGAATAACAAAAAGACTATTTAGGAAATCCCTTTCAAGGAATTCTTAAATTTTGAAAGAAATTAAAATTGACATACGATTATGAAAGCAATTGCGCTCTTGAAGAGTCCGCAGTTGCTTTTTCTTTTATAAATTCTTCCTATTTCGAAGAAAAATGTCTAACTTTGCAAACATAAAGCAAAGTGTGGGACTCAGAACGACTCTGATGCTCCCAATTTCTTTGTGCAAAGACGTTGCTTTGCATTCGCTTTGAAAATCAAGATAATCATCACAAAAAGAAATATATGAACGTCAGTTACAAATGGCTAAAAGAATACGTTGACTTCGACATGACAGCGCAGGAAGTGGCAGATGCCCTCACCAGCGTGGGTTTGGAAGTTGACGCAATTGAAGAAGTGCAGTCCATCAAGGGTGGACTCGAAGGACTGGTAGTAGGTAAGGTACTCACTTGTGAGCCTCATCCCAATAGTGACCACATGCATGTGTGCACTGTAGATGAGGGCGAAGGACATGTGGAGCAAATCGTGTGTGGAGCACCTAACGTAGCAGCCGGTCAAAAAGTGATTGTAGCCACTCTCGGCACAAAGCTCTATGATGGAGACAAGGAGTTTGTCATCAAGAAGAGTAAGCTTCGTGGTGTGGAATCGAATGGTATGATTTGCGCAGAAGATGAAATCGGCATTGGCACGAGCCATGATGGAATTATTGTTCTGCCAGAAGATGCTGTAGTGGGAACTCCTGCTGCTACATATTATGGATTGGAGAGCGATTGGGTAATTGAAGTGGATATTACTCCAAACCACTCTGATGCATGCTCACACTGGGGAGTTGCACGTGATTTCTATGCGTACCTCAAACAGAATGGCTATGAAACGAGTTTGCACCGTCCATCGGTAGATGATTTCAAAGTGGAATCCCACGACCTTGATATCGACGTGATTGTGGAGCAACAGGAAGCATGCCCTCGATATTGTGCTGTCACGGTGAAGAACTGCGACGTGAAGGAATCTCCAAAATGGCTTAAGGATAAGTTGAATACTATCGGACTTCGTCCAATCAACAATATTGTAGATATTACCAACTATATCATGATGGCATACGGACAGCCTCTCCACTGCTTCGATGCCGACATGATTAAGGGTGGAAAGATTGTGGTGAAGACAATGCCTGAAGGCACTCCTTTCGTTACCCTCGATGGCGATGAGCATAAATTGAGTGAAAAAGACCTTGCCATCTGTAATGCAGAAGAACCAATGTGTATCGCAGGTGTGTTCGGTGGAAAAGGTTCTGGAACCTACGAAACCACTAAGGATGTGCTTTTCGAATCAGCATATTTCCACCCAACTTGGATTCGCAAATCAGCACGTCGCCATGGACTTCAAACCGATGCTTCTTTCCGTTTCGAGCGTGGTATCGACCCTGAAGGACAGATTTATGCAGTGAAGTTGGCTGCACTGCTTGCCAAGGAATTGGCTGGAGGTGAAATCGCGATGGAAATCAAGGATGTGAAGAACGACACACTCCCTAAGAATGCCATTGTAGATTTCGAATATAAGTATTGCCACGACCTCGTAGGTAAGGACATTCCTGTTGAAACTATGCAGAGCATTTGCGAGAACCTCGGCATGAAAATTCTCGAGAAGACCTCAGAAGGTATGAAGCTCGAAGTTCCTGCATTCCGCGTGGATGTCACTCACCCATGTGACGTTGTGGAAGAAATCCTTCGTATCTATGGCTACGATAATGTTGAAATCCCTACTCAGTTGAAGTCCTCACTCACAGTGAAGGGTGAACTCGACCGCAGCAACAAATTGCAAAATCTCATAGCAGAACAGCTCGTGGGTTGTGGTTTCAACGAAATCATGAACAACTCACTCACCAAGACTTCCTACTACGACAACATGGAGGAAGTTTGCAAAGCAGAAAACTTGGTTCACCTCATCAATCCACTGAGTCAGGATTTAGGTGTGCTTCGCCAAACACTTCTCTTTGGTGGACTCGAAAGCATTAGCCACAACATCAACCGCAAAATAGCCGACTTGAAATTCTTTGAATTTGGAAACTGCTACTATTTCAATCCAGAAAAGAAGCAGGACAACTCTGGGGTCGTTCCATCGGGTGAGACTTCTCGCCAGATACTTGCTGCCTACAGCGAGGATTTCCACCTCGGCTTATGGATAACTGGTAAGCGAGTAAATGGCAACTGGGCTCACGCTGATGAGAAGACATCCGTCTATGAGTTGAAGGCATACGTGCTCAATATTCTCACTCGCCTTGGTGTTCCATTTGGAGCCCTCGTCTTTGGTGAGGAAAAGAACGACATTTTCTCCGCATCGCAAACAATCTCGAATCGCGGTGGAAAACTCATTGCTCAATTTGGTGTTGTCAGCAAGAAGCAGACCTCCAAAGTTGAAATTGAAGCACCTGTCTATTTCGCAGATATTAACTGGAATGCTCTGATGAAGACAGTGAAGAACAAGAGCGTGAGCTATACCGAAATTCCTAAGTTCCCTGCAGTGAGTCGCGACTTGGCACTCCTTCTTGACAAGAACATTGAATTCGCTGAAATCGAAAAGATTGCATATCAGAGCGAAAAGAAAGTGCTTAAGGAAGTGCGCCTCTTCGACGTATATGAAGGCAAGAATCTTGAAGAAGGAAAGAAGAGTTACGCTGTGAATTTCCTCCTTCAGGATGAGCAGAAGACCATGAATGATAAGCAAATTGAAGCCATCATGAACAAGATTGAGCAGAACATTTGCAAGCAACTCAATGCGAAGGTTCGTGGTAAATAATCACTGCATGGATGAGATAGCAAAAAGATGAAAAAGAAGCAGTTATTCCGAGTCCTCTACTACATTTTGATAGTCCTGTGGCTCATGCAAATCTATTTTTCAGGTTTCAATATCTACATCTTGATTCCTACCACCTGTCTCATCATCTGCTATTTTTTACAAAAAGAATAAAAATATAAACTAAAAAATACACAATCCAATGGGAAGAGCATTTGAATTCCGTAAAGCCCGCAAACTGAAGCGTTGGGGCAACATGGCAAAAACATTTACACGTCTGGGTAAGCAAATCGCTATTGCAGTAGCTGAAGGCGGTCCCGATCCTGAAAACAACTCCCGTCTGCGTGCTATCATCGCAACTTGTAAGCATGAGAACATGCCAAAGGACAACATCGAGCGTGCCATCAAGAATGCTGCTGGTAAGGACAAGAACAGCTGGAAAACGATGACATACGAAGGCTATGGACCTCACGGAGTGGCAGTTTTCGTTGACACCCTTACCGACAACCCTACTCGTACCGTTGCCGATGTGCGTTCCATCTTCAACAAGTTCAATGGCACTCTCGGCACAATGGGTTCTCTCGCCTACCTCTTCGACCACTTCTCTCAATTCTCATTCAAGGCAAAGGACGGCATGGATATGGATGAGATGATTCTTGAACTTATCGACTATGGAGTAAGCGACGAATTCGATGAGGAAGAAGATGAAGACTCTGGCGAAAAAACCATCACTATTTATGGCGACCCAAAGAGCTTTGCACAGATTCAGAGCTATCTCGAACAGAATGGCTTCGAAATCATTTCTGCTGACTTCACTTACGTTCCTAATGATTTGAAAGAGGTTACGGATGAACAGCGTGAGACTATCGACAAGATGGTAGAGCGCCTTGAGGAATTCGATGATGTGCAATCGGTTTACACTAATATGAAATAACCCATCACCCTTCGTTTCCTAAACAACTACAAGCCGAACTGTGTGAAGATGAAGCCTATCTCCCATAGTTCGGTTTTTCATCCCATTATCCCCTATTCGCCCATCACATAATTATGAAGATAGAATATACCACTCATGGTACCTGCTCCAAAATGATTCTCATCGATGTTGACGATGATTCTAAAGTTATCAACGATGTGCAGTTCATTGGAGGATGCCCTGGTAACACAATCGGCCTCAGTGCAATGGTAAGAGGACAAAAAGCAGAAGACGTTATCAAAAAGTTGGAAGGCATCCAATGTGGTATGAAACCCACCTCCTGCCCCGACCAATTGGCAAATGCGCTCCGCCAATCTTTGCAACAGAGTTAAAAACCGAATAACAATCACACAGAAAATGAAGAAAACGATTCTCTACACCCTCTTCCTTCTGAGCACTCTTGGCTTTTTCAGTTCCTGTCAAGAATCCAAAGGCGAGCGGTTCGAGCGAGAAGCCAAGGAATTCACCCAGAAGAATTGCCCCAGCATAAGCAGCGACGGATTGATTCGGACCGACAGCATGGTATGCCACAATGATGGCAAGAAGGACATGCAATACTTTTATACCATCCTCAATGAAGAGACAGAAGATGTTCTCCTTAGAAATCAGGAAAACGTTCGAGTGGAACTCCATCGTGGCATCATCAACAGTGTTGATATGCGCCATCAGAAAGAAGCTGGACTGAATTTCCACTACATCTACCGCTCTTCCAAGACAGGAAAAGAAGTGCTCCATTTCGTTTTCACTCCGCAAGACTATCGTTAGCATGTCTCTCTCCCCACATCTTTTCCAAAGGAAAAAGCAAATAATAAGCCCCAAGCATCCTATGTGCCTGGGGCTTTCTTATTAGATAAATATGTGAAATTTCCGTGTTGATTTATTTCAGATATGTGCTATATATCACCTTCAGCTGGACATCGTCCTTTCCACCCACTAATCTTGCACTCGTGAGGGAGAAGTCGTGAGTCAGTCTCACGAGTTGCTTATTGCTGTCATACGAAGCCTCCACAGGAATCAGCAGAATCTTATCTGCATTTGCCGTAGCCTTGCCATTTGCCTTTTCCTTCAGAATCGTAGTAATCAGTTTTGATATATTGCCAAATTCGTATGAATTGGTCTTAGTGTTGAACGTGGCAATATACGAAGTCTTGTTATCTACAAGGCTATATCGCTCGAAATACCCATCCAAATAATCATCCAACCTCACCAATAGAAGCGTCTTTGGGATAGCCAGCTGAAATGAAGCCTGCTGATTGATAGAATTATATCGAGTAAATGTCAAGTTCGCCTGATTGATTGTATCATTGAGATTGATTTCACTCGTTGGCAATGTAGCCTCAGTGAAGATACCTGCTGGGCTCTTCAAATAGGTAGAAGTTGGATCCGATAGCAGCACATCCAAGTTCCTGTTATCAAATCGGTTAGCTTGCACCACCTCTTCCGTTGACACAAACGAAAAGCCAGCTACACTATCTGTGGTCTGCGTATCACCATTGTTGAATTCAAGGTCAAAACGGCTACTACTGATGTATGCCATCGCGCCATCGCCACTCTCCAACTTGAAGTAGAAACCCTTGCTTCCTGGCAAATCGCTATTGATCCATTTTTCCGTGTTTTGGAAAAGAGTGGTATCTCTCTTGTAAGCCTCGTAGATTCTCTGTCCAAAATAGATAGGCATAGGAATGCTGATATGAGGGGAATATATCTTCTTATTCCAACGCATTTCTTCATCCACGTCACGGTCCGAAATCGTGAACCATTTCGTCACTATCGGGTCCTTTTTCTCATCATAGAATTTCGTAGGATCGATATTCGTGTAGTAATTCTCGTCAGGATCCAACACGGAATCAAGTGGATAAACGCTTAACTTAAAGGATGCCAACGAATCACCCACATACGAATTGATAAACAAACGAAGATAGCAATCATCAATGCTATCGTTCACCATCAATGAATCCGCAATATGGCTGTTTTCCAGCACGTGGAACTGCGACAAGAAATCGCTCTGGATAATGGTTCCAGTCTCAGGGTCAGAAAATCTTCCAAAATAGCAAGTACTGGTTCGAGCCAGCACCGAATCGCCCACCTCGTAAGAACGAGTCTTCACAGGATAAATCTTATACTGTGTCGTCAAGAAATTCGAGCCTGGCATCATACCCACACCCAGTGTGTCAGTCGTGTCATCACACGATGTGAAAACAAAAAATATGGAGAGGATTACCATAAGAAAAGCTCTGAAAGTAAATCCTCTGAATTGTGCAAACATATAATTAAACAATGTCTTAAGCTAAAAACTAATACGTCTTTATTCCTCGCCACCCATCACCTGCTCATAGAACTCATGATAAGCATCCTTGTAGTCCTCGCCCTGGTACGGCAGTACAGGAAGTCCCAAACTCTTGGCATAATCCACCACTTCAGTGTTCACCTTTTCGTCGTCGAGCACCACGCCATCTGAGAACTTGATGGCTATTTTCTGCAATTCGTCATAGCCAAATTTCTCGCTGCAAACATCTACCACATCTGAAAGCTTAGCATCACGGAAAGGAATGCAATTCCTTGTAAGCTCGCCCAGGTCGTTGCTAAATTCAGGAGAAGAGGCAGAGAACACCACCTTTGTTTCAGCAAACGATGGCTCATCAGCGTATGCCTTCTTGATGAAGAGAGGGGCAAGAGCAGTGACCCAGCCATGGCAATGAACCACATCGGGCACCCAGCGCAACTTCTTCACCGTTTCCAGCACACCACGTGCAAAGAAAATGGCACGCTCACCATTGTCCTCATATTCCTTTCCATCCTCATCGAAAATCATCTGACGCTTCGTGAAGTAGTCATCGTTGTCGATGAAGTAGATTTGCATACGAGCCTGAGGAATGGATGCCACCTTGATAATCAGTGGATGGTCTGTATCATCGATGATGATGTTCATACCCGACAGACGAATCACCTCGTGGAGTTGATTGCGACGCTCATTGATAATTCCCCACTTTGGGGTGAATGTTCTGATTTCATGTCCCAGCTCCTGAATCGACTGAGGGAGATAGCGTCCCATAATCGATTTTTCGTCCTCTGGCACGAACGGTACCATTGCCTGAGTAATAAATAGAATCTTTTTCGCTTTCATTTCTTGCTAATTTCCTAATCTATGCAACGATACGCATCACCGCCCCACTGCTTTTAGGTCCAAGTCTTTTTTGAGGCACAGAAAACTCTAATTCGTTGAACATATAGATTTGCTTATGCAAAGATATAAAAAAAAATTCTGAAAATAGCAAGTTTTTTACGTTTATTAAGAATTCAGACCCTAATATTGCTCGTTTTCGTTCGGGAAGTCACAATTCTTGACATCTTCGATGTAATGCCCAACTGCATCAGTAATCACCGTGGAAAGGTCGGCATAGCGTCTCAGGAACTTAGGAGTGAAACCCTTTGTCATGCCCAGCATATCAGCCACAACCAGCACTTGTCCATCCACATTGCCACCAGCACCAATACCGATGATAGGGATGCGCAATTCCTTTGCCACGCGCTCTGCAAGCACAGCAGGAATCTTCTCCATGATGAGATTCACGATGGCGTTGGTGTTGAACGAGCCAAATCCCACTTCCCTGTTCCTTACGTTGAAGAAATATGTCATCAGGGAGCAAACGCGCTCCATCACTTCATAGGACGATATGGAGTAGTCGTCGTTGATTCGCACTTCCACCCAAGAAGCATCAACTGAATTGCCTTTCGCGTCGTCATATTGTGGAACAGTGGTGTGACCATTTGACTTGAGATACTGCTCTGCCATTTCAGCTGGAACACTTGAAATCTCACATCTCACCGGGATTGCTGGCATCAACACGGGTTCGTGGCACATATCCTTGAGGTCAATCATCATGGATTTGCATCTCTGAACCATTTGGTCGTAGTTGATGTCATCCACGTCTCCGAAGTTCGTGATGTACCAAATATAGACGTTGTTGGAATCAACGGCGTCAGACAATGACGCTCCACCATACTTGGTGAATCTTGCTGGATTCAGATAGAACCTTGGA
>OMTC01000072.1 GCA_900313845.1 uncultured Prevotellaceae bacterium | reverse complement strand
CGTTGTGCTGTTCCTTCTGAATATTCTTTCTCACGCATTTCATCAAGTCAACCAAAGGCATGACAGCACGCGACACAACAAAATCGTAGTTTTTCTCCTTGATGTCCTCTCCGCGAGCATGCGTGAATTCAACGTTCTGAAGCTTGATTGCCTCAGCAACTGCCTGAGCCACTTTCACTTTCTTGCCGATGCTATCGACCAAATGGAAATGCACATCGGGAAACATGATAGCCAGTGGAATCCCTGGAAAACCACCGCCACAACCCAAGTCGAGAATGCGAGAACCAGCACGAAACTGAATGATTTTTGCAATGGCAAGGGAATGAAGCACATGATGCTCGTAAAGATTCTGAATGTCCTTACGGGAAATGACGTTGATTTTGGAATTCCAATCGTTGTAGAGAGCATCAAGAGCCTCGAATTGGGACTTTTGTTCAGATGTTATGTTGGGGAAGTATTTAAGGAGTTGTTGCATGAGAAGATTTTTTAATGTGAAGCGTGAAGTGTAAAAAGTAGAGATGGGAGATTATGAATTCATCAGGTCGGAAAGTTCATCGTAGGAGAACTCGATGTCGATGTCACCAAATACGTATGGAGCCAACTCGTAAGGGTCGTAATGGAAGACAATCTTTCGGGATTCAAGCAACATGTCGGTTGAAATA
Source organism: uncultured Prevotellaceae bacterium (assembly GCA_900313845.1). Classification (GTDB taxonomy): domain Bacteria; phylum Bacteroidota; class Bacteroidia; order Bacteroidales; family Bacteroidaceae; genus UBA3839. The sequence goes on along the minus strand of OMTC01000072.1, from coordinate 9,192 downwards.
AACATGTCGGCAATCGTTAGGAATCCCATTTCTTGCAGTTCTTCAATTGACTCAGCATTCTGCATCTCCATCAAGCGCTGGGTTAAGCGGTCAATCAATGCCGAAGTAGTTTCAGGACGGAACAAATCGACAGGACGGATAGGTTGACCATTTTTCAACGAAAAGGAAGTAGCCGTGGTGACAGTGATAGGATGTGCCCCACCAGAATAAATGTAAGCCACCATCTTGTAGCACACCACTGAATCAGCATATCCAATGTGCGCTTCCGTATTGATTTTGCTCTCGTAGCAATATTGGTCAATCAGGAACCGCTTGTTTTCCTCGAATTCCTCATCGGATTGGCTGTTGTTTTCATAAAAATAATCCAAATCCTCGTAATAGAGGTTCTTCACGGAATTGGCAAACTCCTTGATTTGTTCCTTTACGAAGATTTTCGCAGCGTCTTCAGCTTTTGCCCCACGCGTGTTGGGCAACATCTCGTCGATGATGTAACGATTGATTTTCTCCACATTCTCAGTTATTTGCGAACCTTCAACAGCTTGTAAGAGAATGAGCTTGATGCTGGACTGACACACAGGGGACTCTTTGGGGTTGTTGGGAGCCAAAAGGACACTATCCGTGTATTCTGTTTCGCTGAACTCTACAACTTTGTTGTTACCCTGGCATGACATGAAGAGCAAAGCCGTGAAAAAATATAAAATATAGTGTTTACAGAACATCATTTTTAATGTAATTCAGACTTAATCTGATAATTTTGTGCAAATTTAGGAATATATTTTTGAAATGTCCCTCGAATTTTTCTAAATTTGCAAATCAAAAACAATTTTCACAAGAAAAATGTAAACCCTCCAGATGTTTGAGATGGGAAAGAAAGGCGATAACAAACATTCGTGGCGTTTGCCTTATGCCGATTTGGGCATGACAATCGCCATTGCTGTTATGATTGTGATGATAATGAAAAGTCTTCTCTTTGGGTTCACTATTGCCAGCATTGTTTGGATAGCCATCGCCATCGAATACATCGTGATTTGCATCTACTATCCGAGTCGAAGCAGAGTCGTGAAAATCAGTACCACCATTCTCCTTTTGGCTTCTGTTCTTGCTGCGGGTGCAACGATATATTTTGACAAACCCACTCGTCCCAAAATGGTTGCCTTTCAGGGTAAACAAGACAAGGACACCGTTGCTGAAGAAGAGGTAATCGTTGAAACTCCGCCTCCTGTGGTGGTGGATACTGTCAATGTGAATCCAAGGGACAAGCACATCGACATTGAACTCGATGATACAATGCCAATTGAAATGGATTTGAATCTGATGCCAATGGATTCTATCCAACCCATACCAATAAGTCATTAACAAACAAATAAATAAAAGACCAATCAAATTCAATTTGAAAAGAAAATGGACTCAAACCAACAAAATTTAGACGACGACAAAATTATCAGAGTGACTCGTGTGCCTTCTACTGATGCTACAGAGCAACAGCAGAAGAAAGAGAAAAAGAGTGGGGGATTCTTTAAGAAACTGCTTATGGTTCTATTGTTGCTTGCAGTGGCAGGATTTGCATATTGGTGGTTTATGCTTCGCGAAACCCGCAACTACAGTGAGGATGAAGCTTGGGCGTTGATTAGCCACTACCAAAACACTGACCAGCCCGATTCGCTCTACGATATCTTGAACTACTACATGAGTCAGTATCCTGAAGGACGTTATTATTCCGAAACAAGTACCTTACTTTCCCGATTTGAGAGCGAACGTGATGAGTTGGAATCCATTTTGAAGTCGAATTGCACTATCAAGAATGTTGACACTTACGTGTATGCTCATCCCGATGGTTTCTTCCGCACAAAAGCTTTGGGTGTTCTCGATTCGCTTGAATTCGCTGATGCACAGAAACATAACACACCGGATGCTTATCAGGAATATCTTGACAAATATCCTAATGGAAAATTCCGTTCTCAGGCACAAACCGAGTTGGCAGATGCACAAGAGAATAGCATCGTGACAGAGGAAGAAATGGAAGAAGTGACAACAGTGATTCAAAAGCATTTCCAAGCTATTCAGGACAATGATTCCATCGAAATCCTTGAAACCATTGCTGAAAACTTGTCTTCATACATTGGAAAGCAGAATTCGACAGAAGATGATGTGATTAAATACATGAAGCATACCAATGAAGGAAGAAATGTGAAAATCTTCAAGACATCGGACTATGACGTGAGCAAGGTAGTGACAGCTGGCATACCTATTTATAATGTACGTTTCGCTTTGAATGAGAAAATCAATCCTAACGATTCCCTTCACAGCCGAGTACGAGATTTCAAGGGTACTGCCATTGTGAATGCTAAAAAGAAAATCACAGCATTAGTTCTTCAATAATAGTTAGAGATTTCCCCCTACACAAAGGGGGAATTTCTAACTTTGTAGGAAGGTTTCGTTGAATAAAACATAAGTTTTTAGAATAAACAGAACTCAAAAGCAATAGATGATAATTCCAGTTCCAATCCATTCTCGTACGCACAGGCTTTTTTCCATCGTTGGAATAGAGCTATTGATGCTATGCCTGTTTTTCTTTGTGTCATGCGGTGAGGATCGCACTTATGAATACGAAGAAAAGACAGCCTGCGACCATTGGATTCTTTCTACTATGAAAGAGAACTATCTTTGGGGTGATAGCATCAAAGAAGAAAAATTGGATTGGAAGAACTTCTTTTCGAAACCTGCTACGTTTTTTGAGAAAGTAACTGCCTTCGCTCCTATTAATGATGAGTTTTCTTGGTGCGCGATTGATACTTTGCAGGAGGACTATCACATGAGAGGTTGTTTCAATCATTATAATTCCTATGGAATTGATTATATAGTGATGTCCGACCCAACAGGCTCAACCAGTCGCCAATATGCACGAGTCATGACTGTGTATCCCAATTCTCCAGCACAGCGTTGCGGATTGGAACGAGGTGATTTTATTGGTATGGTTGATGGCACTCGCTTCAGTTCCAATATCAATGATAAATTAATAAAAGGAGTGGCTCGCAAATTGGTGGTGAGTAAGTTAGGAGTGAATACAGAAACTGATGAATTTGTTTGGAACCAAACCGACACCATCCTTATGGAGTCTTCGCAATATGTGGTGGATGAGGCCTTTCCTGTGTATAAAACTTTCGACACCAGCTATGGAAGAGTTTGTTATTTGATGTGCAACCGACTCACCGAAGGCCCTACAGAAAATACATCGAATCGTACAGCCAGCTCAACGGAGTTCCGTGATGAGATGATTGAATATATGTCGAAAATCAAGAACGAAAAACCTTATGCATTGATTCTCGACTTGCGTTTATGCAATTATGGCACAATCAGTATGGCTCAAACGCTTGCTTCCTATTTGGTGAGCGATGTGAGTTCCACTTCTGTGTTTGCCAAGACCATTTATCGCAAAAACAAATCGGAGTTGAACACCGATTATTTATACAAAAGCGAAGGTTTGTCCAATAATCTTGGACTGAAAGAGTTAATCGTCATCACAAGCTCTTACACTCAGGGAGCAGCAGAATGGTTGATACGTGGTGTCAGAGCTTCGATGGGCGAAGAATTCCTCACCATCTACGGCTCTACAACAGCTGGGCAAATTGTTCTTACCGATGCGATTAAATCGAACTACTTTGTCACTTTGCACCCTGCCGTGGCTTATGTTGCTGATGGCGAGAGCAATTACGATTACGCCAAAGGTATCGAACCATCTGATGAAATAGACGAAAGGTCTTATGCGTTCTTGTATCCTTATGGGAATACATCAGAGGTCGTCTTGAATTATATACTTCAAACCTTGAATTAGAAACTATATAAAACGATATTCAATTTGAAAAAACAAAAATATCAAGGACTTACCGATCAAGAGGTTTTAACGAGTCGGGAAAAACATGGCACCAATGTGCTCACAGAACGCAAGCCTCAATCTCCGTTTGTGAAACTGCTTCTGAAATTCACTGACCCGCTCATTGAGATTCTCTTGATGGCGGGTGTACTCTCTATCGGTATCTCATGCTACGAATATTTTCGTTTGGGAGAATCCAACCATGTGTTTCTTGAGCCTCTTGGTATTTTCATCGCCATATTGATTGCTACCGTCCTGGCATTCCTCTTCGAATGGAAAGCTGAAAAGGAGTTCCGATTGCTTACCTTGGTGAAAGATGACAGATTGGTGAAGGTGGTTCGCAATGGTAAGGTCACACAGGTAGCACGTAAGGATATAGTAGTTGGCGATATTGTGATTCTTTCAACGGGTGATGAAATTCCCGCCGATGGCACATTGCTCGAAGGAACGAATCTGCAAGTGGATGAATCTTCGTTGACAGGTGAACCTGTTTGCAACAAAACTACGATTGAGGCGGATTTTGATGCTGCTGCCACTTTCCCAAGCAATTACATGCTCAGAGGAACAAATGTGTTGGAAGGACATGGATATATGAAGGTGGAAGCAGTGGGCGACTCTACCGAGAACGGAAAGGTTTTTAGTGCCGTTCAGATTGAGAACACTGTGAAAACTCCCCTCGATGAACAGTTGGCTCGTCTTAGTAAATGGATTTCTGTTTTCAGCTATGTCATTGCAGCAATTATCATTATTGGAAAGGTTGTATTCTACGATTATGATAAAGATTTTGAGTTTGTTCATTTTGCTTCCTACGTATTAAAGGCAGTGATGATTGCTGTTACTTTCATTGTGGTAGCTGTTCCTGAAGGACTCCCAATGGCAGTGACATTGAGCCTTGCCTACAATATGCGTCGCATGCTCCATTCCAACAATCTGGTTCGCCGACTTCATGCTTGCGAAACGATGGGAGCTGTTACTGTCATCTGCACGGATAAGACAGGAACCCTCACTCAGAACAAAATGCAAGTGGCTGATTTCCTTTTGCTGGATGATGCTTTGAAGGATTATCTCTATGAAAACATTGCGGTGAATTCCACTGCTATGCTTGATGAAAACAATGTAATCGGAAATCCCACTGAAGGTGCTTTGTTGCTATGGGGAAGGGAGCGTAATCAAAACATTCTTAACCTCAGAAATGAGGTGGAAGTGTTGAAGGAGATTCCTTTCTCCACCGAAATTAAATACATGTCAACTACGGTTCGCTCCTCTGTTAGTGGGAAAGTGGTGGAATACGTGAAAGGAGCCCCTGAAATCGTGCTTTCTATGTGTCAGCAAATAGCAGGGCAAAAGAATCGTAGCGACATAGAACAAAAGATACTATCGTATCAGCGTCATGCCATGCGTACCTTGGCATTTGCCTATTCCGAAGATGGTGGACCTATGACGATGATTGGTATTTCTGCCATTGCAGACCCAATCCGTGAAGAAGTTCCAGCTGCCATTCAGGAATGTACCGCAGCAGGTATCGAGGTGATAATCATTACGGGTGACAGCCATGACACAGCTCTTGAAATAGGAAGACAAATCGGTGTGTCCGAGAAGAATATCATTTCCCGTGCTCGTCCGATGGACAAGAAAGAGATTGTTGAAAAACTTCAATCCGAAGGGCAAGTCGTGGCAGTTACAGGGGATGGCACGAATGATGCTCCTGCACTCAAGGCGGCACATGTAGGTTTGTCAATGGGTGATGGCACGTCGGTAGCAAAAGAAGCCAGCGACATCACGATTATCGACAATTCCTTTGCCAGCATCGTAAAGGCGGTGATGTGGGGACGTTCTCTATACCGAAATATTCAGCGCTTCATCCTGTTCCAATCAACAGTGAATCTTGTGGCGTGTATCACTGTCCTGATAGGTGCTTTTATGAAAACAGAAAACCCGCTCAATGTCACTCAGATGTTGTGGGTAAATCTCATCATGGACACCTTCGCAGCCATGGCATTGGCTTCGCTTCCTCCAAGCAAGGACGTGATGAAGGACAAACCACGCAACAGGAAGGCATTTATCATCGACCACAAGATGTTTGTGAACCTCTTCTCCATGGGAATTGCTTTCGTGCTGATATTGGGTGCTTTGCTTCTGTTCTTCAAGACGCATGAATTGAATGGCGTGGAGGAATTCCTCGATGCCAAGCGAGTAAGGGGCGCACATCTGATGGGTTTCGAGCTCACTTTCTTTTTCACCACCTTCGTGATGCTTCAGTTCTGGAATCTATTCAACGTGCGATTGTTCAGAACCAATGCCAAGCTCAAAGAATTAAAATGGGGAAAGAGTTTCATGTTCATTGTTGCACTCATTTTCGTCGGACAGATTCTCATCGTTCGTTTCGGAGGAACCATGTTTGGCGTTCAGCCTCTTGACCCTCTTTCATGGTTCATCATTGTTGTATCCACATTCATCATAAATCTCATACTCGGATGGATTCTCAGGAAAATGGAATAGACCAATCTCCTTTTGTGGAAGAAAAGAATAATCAAATACCGCATCCACTGATTGCAGCAATTCCGCTGCTGATGCTCATTGGATTGCTCACTACCATTCTCATTTTGTTTGGTAGCGATGCCTTGTCGGGTGGTAGCCAGATTGCACTGCTCTTAGCATCCGCAATTTGTATTTGCGTATCGATGTTTTTCTATCACACTCCTTGGAAACAATTTGAAGAGCAAATCAAACAATCGTTGGGCAATGTTTCTGTCACGCTCATCATTCTCCTTGTGGTAGGTATGTTGGCAGGTTCTTGGATGATAGGTGGAGTGGTTCCTACCTTAATTTACTATGGTGTGCAAATCATGTCGCCTCGTTTTTTCCTCGTGAGCACATGTGTCATCTGCGCGTTGGTGTCTATCATGTCAGGTAGTTCATGGACCACCATTGCCACCATCGGTATTGCACTCCTTGGTATTGGTGAAGCACTCGATGTGCCTGAAGCATGGACTGCGGGTTCTATCATTTCCGGTGCATACTTTGGTGATAAGATGTCTCCTCTGAGCGATACCACCATCTTGGCATCTTCCGCTTCGAAGGTAGATATTTTCTCCCACATCCCCATCTCCATCGCACTCATTATCTTCCTTATAGCAGGGTTCTTTTATGGCAGTTCCGATGCCTTGCAGGTTTCGGAATTCACCAACGGACTCTCTGCTACTTTCAACATTTCCATCTTCACACTTATCGTGCCTATCATTACGGGTATCATGATTGCCAAGCGCATGCCATCGTTAGTTGTTCTTTTCGTTTCTTCTATGTTGGCAGGCATTTGCGCCATCATCTTCCAGTCTGATATTTTGAAGGAGATAGCGGCATCGAACGACATCGCAGGAGCATTGCAAGTGGTAAAGGGATTAGCAATCACTTTCTTTGGTGCCACCAATGTGGAAACAGGAAGCGACTCCCTCAATGAGTTGGTTAGTACAGGAGGAATGGCAGGTATGCTCAATACAATTTGGCTCATTATGTGCTCTATGTGCTTTGGAGGTTCTATGGTGGCAAGTCGCATGTTGGATAGTCTCACCAACGTGGTTCTTCGTTTGGTAAAAAACCGCGTGTCGTTGATTTCCTCCACGGTTGGCACAGGCATATTCCTGAATCTTGCCACAGGCGACCAATCCATCTCCATCATTCTCACTGCCGACATGTATCGCGAAGTGTATGAAAAGGAAGGATACGAAGGACGCTTACTCAGTAGAACGACTGAAGACGCAGGAACAGTCACTTCCGTACTGATTCCTTGGAACACTTGCGGTATGACTCAATCCACTGTCTTGGGTGTACCCACACTGACATACCTTCCCTTTTGTTTCTTCAATCTCATCAGCCCATTCATGTCCATCATCGTGGCAGCAACTGGATGGAAGATAAGGAGGGTAAGAGTGAAGAGTGATAAGTGAAAGCCTCACTCCCAACCCCTCTCTAAAAGGCGAGGGGAGTAGAATGAAGAACGAAAAAAATATTGAATCAAGCATAACTCAACATCTAAATAGTATATGAAACGAAAACTCCTAACATTATCAATTCTCGCCTTTGCATCCCAAGTCTTTGCACAAGGCGAAATTTCCCAAGAATTGCTCAATACCTTGCGTTCGAATAGCAAACTGAATCCTGCTGAACGAGCATTGCGAAATGGTTTGGCTACTTCCGATATTCGTACATTTGCCCTCAATCGGGACAATCAAACGGAACAAAACACTTACTTCAATTATTCCGTTCCATCGAAGGGAATCACCGACCAAAAGTCTTCGGGACGTTGTTGGCTTTTCACTGGGTTGAATGTGCTTCGTAGCCAACTCATCAACCAAAAGAATCTTGAGGAACTCGAATTCTCACAGGTTTATCTTTTCTTCTACGACCAACTTGAGAAGTCCAACCTCTTCCTTCAGACTATCATTGATACGCGCAAGAACTCTATGGAGGACAAGACCGTGCAATGGCTCTTCCAGCATCCACTCAGCGATGGTGGCACTTTCACGGGTGTTGCCGATTTAGTTTCCAAGTATGGACTTGTGCCAAAGGGTGTGATGCCAGAAACCTTCGCTTCGAACAACACTTCCCGCTTCACCTCTTTTATCAAGCGCAAACTGCGTGAGGATGGTTTGGCTCTCCGTGAATCGAATAAGAAAGGTGCCGAACTGAACAAGCAGAAGGAAAAGATGCTCGCTGAAATCTACCACATCCTCGTGATGGGATTCGGTGAACCACCTACAGAATTCACTTGGGCTCCAAAGGACAAAGATGGAAACTACACCTCTGCTCCTCGCAAATTCACCCCACAGCAATTCTATCAGGAGATGTTTGCTGACGACCTCAATGCCAACTACATCATGCTGATGAACGACCCAACCCGTGACTATTGGAAGACCTATGAAATCCAGTACGACCGCCACACCTACGATGGACACAACTGGCTCTATCTCAATGTGCCTATGGATGAAATCAAGCAAGCTGCTATTGCCAGCATCAAGGATTCCACCATGATGTACATGTCCTGCGATGTGTCGAAGGAATTGGATTCCGAGCGTGGTTTGCTCGATTTGAAAAACTATGACTATTCCTCCATCCTCGGAGTGACATTCGGCATGGACAAGCGTCAGCGCATCATGTCGTTCGATTCTGGCTCCACTCATGCAATGACCCTCAAGGCGGTAGATCTCGATTCCAATAACAAACCTGTGAAATGGGAAGTTGAGAACTCTTGGGGTGCTACTTCGGGATTCAAGGGACATCTCATCATGACCGACGAATGGCTCGATGAATACCTCTTCCGTTTG
>OMTC01000407.1 GCA_900313845.1 uncultured Prevotellaceae bacterium | reverse complement strand
CTAAATGGTGTGAAAGTAGATATCGTCAACTATGGTTATGCATGGATTGACAACCCTGTTATTGAAGAAGGATTACGTCTTGCATCACCCAAAGATATTGCTGCTATGAAGGTAAATGCCGTTATTGGTCGAGGCACAAAGAAGGATTTTATCGACATCTATTTTCTATTAAAGCATTTTTCATTCAGTGAATTACTGAAACTATATCTCCAGAAATACCCAGATGGTTCAGAATATCGTGCCTTGTTGAGCATGGCATACTTTGGTGATGCTGACCAACAGCCTATGCCGTATATGTTTGATTGTGTGGATTGGGAAACTGTCAAACAGACTATTAGGCATGAAGTAGAAGTTTATAATCAATCATTGAACAAATAGTAAAAACATAATGAACCCCAGAAGTTAGACTGAAACTTCTGGGGTTCACTTCATTTAGAAACACCCTATTGATATTCAGGATACTTATTTCACGCTCCACTCAAACACGCCGCAGGAGTGCTTTTCTGGCTGCACGATTTCGAGTTTCACGGCGGTGGTGCGAACAGGGTCGAAGTTGACGATGTTGGCAATGCCCTTACCTGTGCCATAGCCTGTAGGGTTCTTCACCTCAGCCCATTCGCCTGCATCGGTCTTGTAGTAGAGTTTCCAGCTCTTTGGCACGCGACACCCGCCCCAAGGACCATCGTCGAACCAGTAAACAGTTGAGTTGCTGATGGTAGCTGCCTCCTTGAAGGTGTAGCTGAGCCACTCCGTAGAGTTGTTCTTTGGCCACCAGTGCGTGTAAGGGATGCTGCGGTCGTCGCCATCGCTTGGCACGAGTCGGTCGTTGATAGCAGAGAGTGCTGGCAGACGGCGTGCAGAAGCGTCAATCTTGCTCTCAGAAGCGAGTGATGGTGGGAGTGCAGGACTGGTTGCATTGAGGTCGATAGGCATCCAAACCGTCATCTTTCCGTTGCCACGGTGAGCCCATGCATAGTAAGGAATCAGCACGATGCGCTCGTCCTTGGCTGTGAGTCGTCCCTTATCGTCGAATTTCAGTGTCTGAGCATCCGTAGTGATGGTCTGCACGGTGGTGTTCTCGATGGTCTTCTCTCCCATCGTGTATTGAGGTTCCTGATTGAGCAGAACGCTCAGCACATCGCAATCATTGTCTGGCCATTCAGCACAATAAACCAGTGGTCCGCGCTCGATTTCAGCACGTCCCTTGTCGGCACTCACCTTTCCGTTTGCCCTCACGAGACGAGGTTCCATGTCGAAGTGTACGCTCACCTTGTCGCCACTCTTCCACTTGCGGTTAATCACGAAATAGCCGTCCTTCAGTTCGCTTTCCACAGGCTTGCCATTCAACTTCACCGTGTAGCCGAGTTGCTTGCCATCCACATAGTGATAGAGGTCGCTTGGCACCACTTGTCCACGTACCCATCCAGGGATGCGGATATTGAGGTTGAAGTTTCCGCTTGCCTTCTTCATGGTCATTTCGATGTCGCCATTCCAAGGGTAGTTGGTCTTCTGCTCGAAGGTGATTTTCTTGCCACCCACCTTCACCGTTGCCTCGTTGCCAGCGAAGAGATTCACGTAGAAGTTGTTGTCTTTCACGGCATAAATGTACTGAGGAAGCGATGGGATGAAGCGTGCAGCGTTGCTTGGGCAGCAAGCGCAACCGAACCATGCCTGACGCTGGTGCTGACCCATGGACTGCAATGGGTTTGGATAGAAGAACTTACCACCGTCGATGCTGATACCGCTGATAACACCGTTGTAGAGCGTGCGCTCCAGTGCGTCGTAGTATTTCGATTCGCCATGCAAGAGGAACAATCGGTAGTTGAGATACACCTGAGCAATGGCAGCACAAGTTTCGCAATAAGCCGACATGTTTGGCAATTCGTAGTTCTTACCAAATGCCTCACCACTGCTCGTGGCACCCACACCACCCGTGATGTAGTATTTCTTCGAGATGATGTTGTCCCAAATCCTGTCGATGGCATCGATATAGCCCTTGTCGCCTGTCAGTGCAGCCACGTCTGCCATACCTGCATACATGTAGCCGGCACGAACAGCATGACCTACGGCTTCATCCTGTTGCAGCACAGGAAGATGACTCTGGCTGTACTCCGTCTTGATGGTAGTGTAGCCGCGTTTGTCGAGGAAGAATTTGGCTTGGTCTTGTCGAGGAAGAATTTGGCTTGGTCGAGATACTCCTTCTTGCCCGTAGCGAGATAGAGTTTCGCAAGTCCCATCTCGGCAATCTGGTGTCCTGGCACCACGCATGCCTGTCCTGGCTTGTCGCCCACTTCGCGCACCACGCAGTCTGCAAACTTGCAAGCGATGTCGAGCAGCGACTTCTTGCCCGTGGCATTGTAGTGAGCCACAGCAGCCTCGCAGAGGTGTCCGAGGTTGTAGAACTCATGGCTCAAGTCCTCTACCTTCGACCATCGCTTTGGACCAGCCCATCCGTGTGGGTGCTCTGGGTTCTGTGTGCGAGCCGTGTAGAGATAACCGTCAGGCTCCTGTGCACTGCCAATCACGGCAATCACACTGTCAACGTAAGCCTCGAGTTTCTTGTCAGGGTAAGTCTGGAGCAGATAACTTGCACCTTCAATCGTCTTGTAAGGGTCGGTATCGTCGAATGAATACCCCATCACGCCATCCACCTTGAACACTTTCGAAGGGTCTTTCAGGTGCTGGGCAGCATTCGAGAAGTTGGTGTAACGGTTTTCGCTTTCGCACTTGCTGAAAGCCAACGGAATCGTCACTTCGCGACTTGCCTTCAGGCGCTGTCCCCAAAACGTGTTAGGAGTGACCTTCACGCTGGTGAAAGGCACTGGAGTGATAGGATAGCCCGACTTGTCGCTCTGAGCTTGTGCGGTGCCTGTCACGGCGAGAATTCCGCACACGAGTAAGAATTTCTGTAATTTCATAAAGTTAGTTAGTTTGTATATTTTGTCAACAAATGAACACAAATGAGGCACAAATATTAATATAAACTTTGGGAAAATTTGTGGAAATTTGTTGACAGCATATTTGTTGACTGCAAATATAAATAAAATATTTGAATCCATAAATTTTTCCACCGTATTTATAGATTTTCAATCTTTTATCTCCCCTACCCTTTACCTAATTTTTACCAAAACTGTAACAATCATTCTACTTCATCATCCGTCATGTCACTGAATTCACCCCTGTAATAATAATATACTTGCCACATAAATGTGAAGTAGGGATTTTCTATTAAACTTCAGAGCACTCTAAGCAAATGCCCCTTGACTAAAGTTCTAGAAATCAATCCCTGCCTCAACATTCATGTAAACAATACTTAGGAACTTGTATATTGATTCAAATAAATATTCAGTCAGCTTATTACCAAACTATGACTGTCAGAATCCTAATTTCACAGTCTTTCCACTAGCCTTAACAATATATACTTTGT
>OMTC01000078.1 GCA_900313845.1 uncultured Prevotellaceae bacterium | reverse complement strand
AATAGAATGTTATCAAAAAAGTCCGAATTCATCGGAAGATTTTTATCATGAGTCCAACACTTTTTAGTTTCTCATCGTGCGTAGTAAACAACTTCTTTTCTCCTTTCGGGGGAGTCGGAGTTTATTTATTTCACGTAAGAAGCCAAATTGGTGAGGTGCATGTCACCTTCGCGGAGGAATGTGTCGTGCATAGCGAATGCAGCACTAAGCTTGTGAGCTGTGTGACCCTTGTCAGCAATCTTGAGGTAATCCCAAAGCAACTGCTTGTAGTCTGGGTGAGCACAGTTCTCAATGATAGCCTGTGCACGCTCGCGAGTGCTCTTGCCACGGAGGTCGGCAACACCCTGCTCGGTCACGATGATATTCACGTCGTGCTCAGTGTGGTCGATGTGTGAGCAGAATGGAACGATAGAACTAATCATACCATCCTTTGCTACAGATGGACAAGTGAAGATGGAAATGTAAGCATTGCGCTCGAAGTCGCCAGAGCCACCAATACCGTTCATCATCTTTCCGCCACAAATCTGAGTGGAGTTAGCGTGTCCGTAGAGGTCCACCTCGATGGCTGTGTTGATGGCAATGACTCCCAATCGGCGAATCACTTCAGGGCTGTTGGAGATTTCGCTTTGACGAATGACGAGCTTGTCCTTGAAGAGGTCGATGTCGTTGTAAATGCCCTGAAGCACATCGTTGGTCACAGTGAGTGAGCAAGTAGATGCAGAAAGCACACGTCCCTTACGCATCAAGTCAACCACGGCGTTCTGAAGCACCTCTGTGTAGATATTGAATGCTGGCACTTCTGGATTGTTACCGAGAGCGCCGAGAATAGCGTTAGCCGTAGTACCCACACCGCTCTGGAATGGAAGGAATGTCTTAGGGATGATGCCACGACGAACGTCTGCCATGAGGAAGTCGGCAACGTTCTCACCAATCTTATCGGTAATAGGGTCAGCACCCTTGAAGTCGCGTGCCTCGTCAGGGAGATTACATTCAACCACACCCACAACCTTCGATGGGTCAATCTGCAAATAAGGAGTACCGATGCGGTCGCCTGGGTGCTCGATTGGAATCACCTTGCGCTGAGGTGGGTCGAGTGGTTCGTAAACGTCGTGCAAGCCAATCGACTTAGGACTATGGAAAGCATTGAGCTCGAGAATGATACCTTTCTTAGCAAGACGTGCAGCTGTTGGAGCAATACCGCCTGCTGCTGTGAGATAAACTTTTCCGTCTGGTTCGATAGCACAAACCTCAAGGATAGCCCAATCCACATCACCCATGAAGCCATAGCGCAGTTCCTGTGCCATGTGGCTGAGGTGGAGGTCGTTGTAAGCAATCTCGCCTGCATTCACATGCTTACGGAAAGTTGGGTTTGTGGTGTAAGGTGCGCGATAGCGGATAGCATGTTCATCAGAAAGGACACCGTCGCAACTTTGACCAGTGGAAGCACCTGTGAAAATACCAATTTGATAAGGGCGACCTGCCTCGTGCTCAGCATGTGCAATTTTAGCAATCTCTGCTGTGACAGCCTTGGCTGTTCCTGCTGGAGTGAAACCACTGAGGGCAATGTTATCGCCGTTCTTCACCAATGCAGCTGCCTCAGCAGCTGTGATTCTTGTAAACGCCATAATTTAAGAATATGATTTATTTTACTGAATTTCAACGTGCAAAGTTACGAATTGTTTTCCAAATCAAAACACAATTCAAATGATTTTGTGCGAATTTTATGTCTAAGGTTGTATTGTTTTACGTTTTTTTGTAACTTAGCGGCGTAAATCAAACTTTAAAAAATAAAAACTCAAAATATATGGAAAAAGATCTTAACTCAAAACAGCAGACCAAGGTGTCTTTCAAAGACTTGAAGGAAGGTGTGAAAGATGAATATGGTGTGATCTATAGTCCAGATGGCAAACGCATGCTCGGTTGCGAACAAAAGCTCGAATTAGAGGAATACACCATCAAGGATGGCACCGAAGTGATTTGTTCCGTAGCATTCGACAGCATCGTCGGACTGAAGCGCGTGAAGATTCCAAAGAGCGTGAAAACTATCGGTGAATTCGCCTTTTACAAGAGCCTCAACTTGGAAGAAATCACCATTCCTGGTACGGTGGAACACATCGGACGCAGTACTTTTGCACGTTGCGAGAGTCTAAAGAAAGTCATTTTGGAAGAAGGCATCAAAACCATTGAGAAGGATATGTTCGCTGAATGCATATCTCTCAGCGACATCTCCCTGCCAAGCACCCTTGAGCGCATCGAAGACAGCGCTTTCTATGTGTGTCGCTCTCTCGAAAGCATCGAGATTCCAAAGAAAGTAAGTTACATCGGTGAGGATGTTTTTCGCGCATGCCAGGATTTGAAAGAAATCCATCTGCCAAAGGGACTGAAGAACATCGGTAGTTTTGCCTTCTCTTACCTTGCTGTGGAAAACATCACCATCCCTGGAAGCGTGGAGAAGATTGGCACTTGCGCTTTCTACCACTGCAAGCAACTGGAAGAAGCAACCATCGAAGAAGGTGTGGAACAGTTGGGCGAAGGCATGTTCGAAGGCTGTATAGCTCTCAAAAAGCTCACCTTGCCAGACTCTGTAACCAGCGTGAAGAAAGGTATTTTCAACAACGAGGTGAATATCGAGCATATCGTCATTCCTAACGGTACGAAGAAACGCTTCGAGAACTTATTCCCAAGCCACATCGGCCAGCTCGAAATCGACGAAAACGTGCAAGGAAGAAGCGAAGAAGAATTGCCAATTCCTGAAGAAAAGCCTAAACGCCGTCTTTTCGGCATCTTTAAATTTTAAGAACTCCTTCCCTTCCTGTGAAGGTAAGGGAAGAACGATGAACTAAACATAAAAATGACAACACAATTTCTAAACACAATTTTTAGCGGAGCAACTATTTCCTCCATCCAAAAGAGAACAGAGAGTATGTTCAAGTTCCTTCTCTCAACGATTTTCCTTATTGCTTCAACTTCTGTTTCCGCTCACGATTTCGAAGCAAACAACAATGGCACTCCTATCTATTTCAACCTCAGAGAAGGAGGCAAAGCAGTGGAAGTGACCTTCCGAGGTTCCCAACCACAAGATGTAATCAACGAATATAAAGGAGAAGTCGTCATTCCTAATGCCATCACTTTCGACGGCACCACCTATCCTGTCACGGGAATTGGTGAGGCAGCTTTCATGGGATGTACCGAACTGGTAACCATCCACATTCCAAGTTCTGTCACCTCTCTTGACGCCAATGCCTTCTACGATTGCAAGCGTCTCACCTCCGTCTATTACAATTTGCCTGCCGAAGAGGTTACATCCATTTCGGAAGAAGTCTTTCAGAATGTCAACCCAATGATTATTCTTTACGTACCTGCCCAAAGTCGACTCACATTCCGAAAGACTATAGGCTGGAGTTCCTTCAAGAACATCATTGCTAACGACAATTTCAAGGAAGAGGCAACTCTCGCTGCCACGGCTACTCATCCTATCGACTTCACAGCAAAAGCAGAACCAATCATTATAGAAAAACCTGGCAAGAAGGCAAAAGCTGTCAGCAAGGAAAAGACTTCCACCAAGAAGGAGAAGGCTGTCAAAGAAAAGACTTCCAGCAAAAAAGAAAAACCTGCAGTCAAAGAAAAGCCTGTTATCAAGAAGGAAAAGACTATCAGCAAGGAGAAACCTTCCACCAAGGAAGAAAAGCCTGTTGTCAAGGAAGAAGCTCCAATCAAGAAAAAACTGACTAAAGCAGAGAAAGCAGCACTAAAGATGAAAGAGGAGAAGGCTGCGCAACAAGCATATCTGAAGGCTGAAGCTGAAAAGGCTGCCAAAAAGAAAGCTTTAAAGGCTGAAAAGGCTAAGGAAAAAGCAAGAAAAGCCGCAGAAAAGGAAGCAGCCAAGAAAGCTGAAAAGGAAGTTGCCAAAAAAGCTGAAAAGAAAGAAAAGACAAAGAAATCATCTTCACAAACCACTCTTCTTGTACCATCTTTCATGAAACAACAAGAAGATGCAGTTGCAAAAGCAGAACCTACAACTTCTGCTGAAACACCTGTAGTTGAAACTCCTGTCGTTGAGACACCTGTTGTCACTACTGAAGCAGAACCTACAACCGTTCAACCAACTGTTCCAACGCAAGAAGAAGCGACCGCTGTCGTTCCTGAACCTGCTCCAACCCCTACCATCACTCATCCAGCAGAACTGACGACCCTCGTCAACACGATGAACAGCACACTGCCAAAGAGTCTTGGTGCTGGTGTGGGTATCACCGAAGAAAAACTGATTCTTGAAAAGGATTTCCTCATCATGCCATACAGCGTGGATGAAGACCAAAATCCAAATATCGATGCTCTTCTGAAGACACTTGGAAAGAACTTCGACAGTACCGAAATCGACAAGCTCATCGACCTAAGACTACCACAAAACCGTCGTCTTGTCAAGATGTTGGCAGAAAAGAACTATGGTTTGAAATATCGTTATCAAGCCAGCAAGCATCCCGATTTCTTCGTCGAAAAAGTTGTCAAAGCTGAAGAACTGAAGAAGTATTAAATGAAGAATGAAGAATAAAGAATGAAGAATGAAAATTACTTCCGTTCGGATGACAAATCCAATGAGAAAAGTAAAATTCATTCTTCATTCTTTATTCTTCATTTAATTTTTTATATCAATCAGTCCATCTCTATACACCGTCACACTTTTGCCTTGTCTGACAATGGAAAGATGGAATTGATTGAGTTTCTTGAAGTACCACTTCCCATCCGTTCCATTTGCCTTGGTCCAGTCATCGCTGTTTCCTAATTTGTTTGCACTGAAATAAGTCTTTCCACCTATTTTAATATATGGCTTCAGCGATTCCTCCTCCACACCATATTCCATATCACCGGCTCTCAGCAACACACCCGTATAGTGCTCTGCATCCATCTTCACATCAGCATCGATGTACCAACGCTTTCCTTTCAAATCCACGGTCTTAACACCATCGGCTGAATTCAAAGAAGTCGAATAAACCTTTGTTCTTTTCATGTTCTTTTCACCCTTTACTTCCTTCAAAGGCGAAATGGAAAGAGCAGCACCACTATCAAGTTTTCCCATGATGCGAGTTGGATAGCCGTCAGGGAAACGCTTACACTTCAGCCAATAATAGTAGTCACCATTCATCCACACCACGCGCAGGTCGCTACCCATCGAGCCAGGCAACACGTAGGGGCGCATATTGTTCTTCTCCGAATTCCATGTGATTGCCTCCTTCGTGGTCACCACACCTGCTTCGTTCAGTGTGTATTTCCAAATCTCATACACTTCCTTGCCCGATTGGTTTTTCGTTGGCAACGAACAATACACGGTGTTCACGTCGTCGGGGTCGATAGCCATTCCCGCACTGTAGCAGTTCTCCGTCTGTGGCGATTGATGGAACCATTTGCCAGCATCTGCAATGTCGGTAATGCGCCATTTCCCTCCATTCCATCGAGCATAATAGTATTCATGCTGCTTCTTGTCAGGCGAAATGCGAACGAAAGCCACCACAGGATTTTCCTCCTTGTCGGTCGTGATTTGGAACACCCAGCAACGGGAATTATCAGGCGAATCAATCACTGTCAACGGATATTGCTGCTTGTAGTCGTCACGCTTGAACACGTTGAATTTCCCTTCGGAAATGGTACTCAGCACCTTGCCGTTCACATCACACAACTGTGGTTCTCCACCTGCGTTGATGTTGATTGTATTGAAATAGAGCCAGTTAGGCAGCTCATTATCGGGATGCCCAGTCGTATAACTCAAGTAAATCTTGTCCTTGCCATTGCTCTGATACTTGGCATAAGGACGTGCTCCCGTACTCTGTACCATCTGATAAGGTCCCCATTCAATCTTCAGGTCATCATTGGCATCAGGCATCGACAGTTTGGCAATCGTCGGATGCCAACCAATGCCGCGCCAGCACAGATAGATATGCTGAGGGTCGTCGCTCAGAATGAAAGGCGACGGATAGGTTGTATTGTTCTTCACCTCAATGATTTTCTCATCTCCCAAACTCGTGATGTCACCCGCACGTCGCGAAATGCGGTAGTAGAAACGAGGTTCATCTGTATGGCGCGTATAGAAAATCATGATGCGTCCATCGGGCAGTGCCAAGAACGTTGGGTTGTTATGATCATCGGGTTGAAAATAAGAGCGAACCAGCACTTCCTCCGCTGTGTTGCGCTTGTAGTCGAGTTGCAAGGCACGCACTGCTCCGTGGTTGTCGATATAGCCCACATACGCAGCATCCGTCTTTCCTTTTTTCACACGCATGGCTCGTGGGTCTGCAAACCAGCACCACGCTCCTTCCTTCGCCAATTCAGTTCCACTATAACTCGCCTGCTGTGCCATCGCCTTGCTACCAATCAGCATCAACAGCATACAAGCCATCAGTCTCGGTTTCATCATCGTTTTCATATTGATTCTTTTTATATTGTTTTTAAGGTTTTCCTCAGCGTTTTTTAGAGTGGATTCAGCACCAAATTCACGATGCCCACCACATCCGAGATGTCTATTCTGCCATTTCCACTCACGTCGGCAGCCGTCTCGTTGAACACACTCGGAATCGTTCCTAACACATAGTTGACCGTGGCAACCACGTCTGCAATATCAACTTTCCCGTCTTCGTTCACATCACCCATCTTTACCAGTGGACTATACGTAAGTCGAAACGCATCCGCACTCCACCACGAACTGCCATTCGTATTGAGCGCTATAGTGAGAGTTTCTCCGTCCTTCACAGCGATAGGACTCAGTGCAATTTTCTGCCATCCCATCACGTATTCACTGCCGCTTGCAGAGGTGGTGGCTGTTCCAGTGAATTCCACCTTTGTTGAAGCTCCCGAGGAAGAAGTGGCAGAAAGCGTCATCACCTGCGTCGTGTTGCTTCGCATCATGGCAGAAAGCGTGTAGTTGCCCGCAGGCAGTGGTGGCAGTGTCTGACTCAGACTTGATGAGAAGTCCGATGCATACCATTTGTCGAAATAGTTGTTCTCCGCATTGCCATCGTATGCCTCTCCCTTGGTGAATCCCACCTCAGATGCCGTCCATCCGTATGTAGTGGCTCGATAAGCATCCGCATTTTTGATGAAGAAAGAAGCATCCATCTGTCCCGTGGCATCTTCCTTCATTCTGTCAATCAGCACTTGCATATATCTCGCCTTCACGTCTTCAGCACTTTCATCCGTCAGCACCTCCGCTTCTGTACCTAAATAACTCAGCACGAAATTGTCGGCACCAGCCCAACGAGCCGTCATCGCACCTAAATTTCTCACACCCACTCGCAGCATTCCATCCCTCACGATGATTCTGTCTATCAGATTTTTTCGATTCGTATCCATCTCGCTGTCCGTTGTGACAGGCGAGAAATAGAGCAAGTCCGAAGTCTGCGCATAGAGGCCCACTGCCCCATTCACCGAAGCACCTGCCTCGCCATTGGTCGAGTTGAACACATTCGCACTCAACTGATACACGCCATCTGGCAGTCCACTCACGTCTTGGTAGTAGTCGAAAGCCTCTCCTGCCGAAGCAGCTGGATTCCACACCTCGAAATAGGTGTCACCACTCGCTGCCTTCGTGAATCCATTCTGCGCATCGCGCGTACATGTCCATCCTTCAATTTCTGAGAAACTCGTCGCAATCACCGTCG
>OMTC01000175.1 GCA_900313845.1 uncultured Prevotellaceae bacterium | reverse complement strand
CGAGGCTTCCCCTTCAATACTCCAGTCGTGAGGGAGATTCAACGACCGCCAAGCCTTGTCGTTATAGTCCTTTTGCGACATCTGAGCCGAGTCAGCCAGCACGAAAAGCCAGCCTTCATCGAAGTTCTGACGCTCACGAGCCTGAAGGAATGAAAAGTGAAAAGAGAAAAGTGAAAAATAGAGAATGAAGGAGAAAAATCTTGACATAGCTGGAAAATGAAGAATTAAGAATGAAGAATTAAGAATGAAGAATAAATTTTACCTCCATCCGGATGGCATTATTCTTCATTCTTCATTCTTCACTCTTCATTTATTAAAGATTGACTTTCACTTCTGCACCGTTGTACTCAATCATCTTGCCTTGAGGGTTCTCAAGGTTGAGGGCTTGGGCATGGTTCTTCGAGATAGTCACTACGTTGAAACGGCGGTTCTGCAACATTCCGTTGAAACTGCCCTTGCGAGCACCGATAGTGAGTGTCTTGCTGCTTTCGCTGTAGCTGATGTTGATGGTAGCATACTTGCCCTTCTCGTAGTTGTAGTTGGTGCCTTCGTCTTCGTAGAGGAGGAATTCGGCATCCTTGCCTTCATAGACGTAGAGGTTGATGAGTTCAGCTGGTTTCTCGTCGCTCCACTGAATTTCTGGACCGAATGGGATGATGGAGCCTTCTGGCACAAATACAGGAATTCGCTCGTAAGGAGCTTCCACTTCAAGTGTCTGTCCACCAGCGATATACTTGCCCGTGTAGAGGTCGTACCAACCGCGTTGCTGAGGGAAATAGACTTCGCGAGAACGTGCGCCATAGTAACCCACAGGACATGCCATGAATGATGGGCCGAACATCCACTGGTCAGGGATGTTTTCCACGTTCTTATCGCCGTTGAAGTCCATGACGAGACCGCGCATTAGGGTGTAGTCCTTGAGGTGTGCCCATGCAGCGATGGAGTAGAGGTAAGGCATCATGCGGTAGCGAAGCTTGTCGTACCAAACGATGGTCTTGTAAGCAGGATGATTGTCAGGAGCGATGTTCCACACCTCGCGCAGAGGCCACTGGCCATGAGCACGATAGAGCGGAATGAAGCAGCCAAACTGATTCCAACGAGTCTGCAACTCGCGCCATTCCTTCAGGTCTTCCGTTTCCTCGCCTGTCTCATCGAAAATCTGCTGAGCCTTCACATAGCGGTTTTCAACGGAGAATCCACCTTGGTCCATACCCCAGAAAGGAATACCAGCCATGCAGTAGTTGAGACCTGCCGTCATCTGCGCTCGCATGTCCTCCCAACGGGTACCGATGTCGCCGCTCCATGTGGCAGTGCTGTAACGTTGCTCACCTGCAAATCCACTGCGAGTGAGGAGGAACACGCGCTGGTTAGGGTTCACGCTGCGCTGTCCGTTGTAGATGGCATCGGCATTGACGATGGAATAAGCATTGAAATACTCCGTACTGCTTCCCAATGCAGTAGGACCGCTCAGTGCCTTGCGGTACCACATTGGTGTGCAGTCCCGCACGTTTGGTTCGCTGGCATCCATCCACCATGCGTCGATACCGAACTTATACTTGGAGTAGAGACGCTCGTTCATCTGCTTCCAGAACAATTTGCGCGCTCCTGCGTCGTAGGCATCGTAGAAGGAACCCATGTATCCGAGCCAGTCGTGGATGGAGTCCTTCACGGCCTGTTGGTAAATCCAGCCTTTCTTGTCGAGCGCCTTGTAGTTGTCAACGGTGCAATAGAACTTAGGCCAAACGCTAATCATGAAGCGTCCGCCCATGGCATGCACGCTGTCGAGCATTGCCTGAGGATTAGGGAATCGACTGCTTTCGAACTTGTGGTCGCCCCACGAATCCAGTTTCCAGTAGTTCCAGTCCTGCACGATGTTGTCAACAGGCACTTTGCGCTTGCGGAACTCGCTCAAGGTCTGCTCGATGTCGGCACTGCTCTTGTAGCGTTCGCGGCTCTGCCAGAAACCGAGCACCCACTTAGGCATGATTTGAGCCTTGCCCGTGAGTGTGCGGTAGCCGCTGATGATTTCATCGAAATAATTGCCAGCAATGAAATAATAGTCCATGTCGCGAGCCATCTCACTCCACACGCTGAGGCGGTTCTGCACTTCGTCGCTTTGTGGCACGGCTGCTCTCAGTCCGCAATAGCTCTCGCCTCCGTCGGGTTCCCACTCAATGCGGATAGGGGTTTTCTTTCCCTTCACCAGGTCGCAGGTGAATTTCCAGGAGTTAGGATTCCAAGCCGTTCTCCAGCGTTCTGCCACTACTTCCCTGCCACCAATGAACACGCGGATGTAGCCTGCATAGTAGAGGATGAAGCGATAGTTGTAGCTTTGTGGTGCTTGCAGGAATCCTTCATAAACCACCTTTGCTCCTTGCAGTTTGAAGCCCTTTGGAAGATTGCCGATGGTTTCGGAGTTTTCGAAATAGATGGAATCTTCCTCGCGCACCAACTTCTTGCCTCTGGCATCCACGTAGGTACCAGTGAGCGAACCCTTGTTGCCACCCTTGTTGTAGATGGTGAAGGCACGATGCAACTGCTGGTAGTCGTTAGGATTTCCCCAACGGCAATAGGAGTAGCTGTCCCACAGCAAGCCGTAGTTCTTGTTGCTGATGACGAAAGGAATGCTCACCTTCGTGTTGTATTGGTAGAGTTCCTCGTTGATGCCTTTGTAGTTGAAATCCTCTGCCTGATGCTGTCCGAGTCCATAGAAAGCCTCGTCGGCAGGACTGTCGAACTGCATGTGCCAAGTCCATGCATTGCGTTCCTGCTCGGTGAGAGTGCCTACACCGATTTCCCTTTCAGGCACGGTGAAGCGCTCGAAGGTCTTGCCCTGCTGCGCTGTTTCCTTTAGCAGTTGCTTGCCTTGTGCGTCGAAGAACACCACGCGACCGCTCTTCTTCTCCACTTCTGCCCTTACGTTCTTGGCGGTGACAATCACCTTGCCGCCTTCTTCCTTCACACTGAACTGTGGCTTTGCCTTTTGGTCCACAATCATCAGGCTCTTGTGCTTCTTTGGAAAGGCTTTCTCAGCCGTGCTCTGCACACGGATGATGTTGTCGTTCACCACTTGCAAGCGCACGAGCTGAGCACCGTTGGCTTCGGGTTGCTCCACGCTTACCGTCACGAAGTTTCCACTTCTTTTCACTCCTGCTGCCGAGGCACTAAGCCCAAGCGCCAGGAATAGCGTTAGTAATAATTTAGATTGTTTCATCATTGATAAATATTGATTGTTTCTTGTAGTCGAATTACTTAGCAAAACCGTTGATATGTTTCAGAATTATAGAATTTTGCACAAATATAAGGATTTTCGACGAAGAATGAAAAAATGAACAATCAAAAATCAAAAGTCACGCAGAAAGAAACCATTTGTTTGCATCAATGCCACCTGTGTCTTTAAAAAGATTATCATTTTTTTGATTTTTCCGTAGCGTTCGAGTATCTTTGTCGTATATATATAAAGATGGACACGAAAACCTACATATCATTGGCAGAGCGATTCCGCCACTTGGCTATGACGAAAGCATCCCAATTGCTACAGGACGCGGACGAAGTGGAGGATGTGGCGCAGGAAGTGCTGCTGAAGATGTGGGAACGGCACGACAGTCTTGAGAACGACGCGAAGAGGCTAAATGCCTACGTTGACACGCTGACGAAAAACATCTGTCTGGACAGGAAGAAGGTGAAACGACGGCATCCCATCTTGAGGCTGTTGTGGAGGCACGACGAGGAGGAAACGGACAGCGAAGTGCAGATTTCCTCGTTCGACACACCCCAGCGAAGGATGGAAGAACTGGAGGCAAGCGACATCTACCTCAGAGCGATGAACCGACTGCCTTACCACTGGCGAACCATCCTACAGATGAGGAGCGAAGAGGAAATGAGTTATGCGGAGATTGCCTCCCTTTTGGGCACCACGGAATCGTCGGCAAGGGGCACACTCAGCAAGGCAAAGGCGAAATTGCTTGAACTAATTAAAAAGGAATTGCGATGACAGAGAAGGAACACATACAACAACTGTTGGAACGCTACATGGCAAGCGAAACCACCATCGAAGAGGAAAGAGAGCTCAAAGAGTTTTTTTCTTCGCATGATGATTTCCCCAAGGCATGGACAGCATACGCTGTGATGTTCCAGGGAATGAGTCGTCGGGGCTCGATGACGAAAACGAAGAGACTGTCTTCTGCGATGAGATGGGCGGTCGGTGTGGCTGCATCGTTGCTGATTGCATCATTGGCATTTTGGATGCTTCACGATACGAACAATGTGGCAACGCAAGAAACGAAGATTGCCAAGGTGGAACAGTACGAGGTGCCTGTTTTGGAAGATGAGCCAAGTCTTGCTGACATCATGGCTGAGGAAAAGCCCGTTGAGGTGATGCCAAAGCCAACGCTAACGCCAATGCCAAAGCCAAAAAAAGCAGTGGAGTCGGCTCCTGTTAGGACTGAAACAGAGGAAAGCGAAGAACCGACGGACGCAGAACTGATGGCTCAATACATAGCAGCCAATTTCATGACGATCGAGGAACGCCAAAGGCTGGAAATGATGGAGTCAGACGTCATGCAGCTGGAGGATGGCGAGGTGGAAATCAACGAGTGTTTGAACGGAATAGGAATTATGGTAAGAGATGAAGGTTTGTAAAAAGAAGCCTCACCCCCGACCCCTCTCCGAAAGGCGAGGGGAGTGAAAAGTAACTTAAAAACTTAAAAAAATCTTGAAATACATAATAACAACACTAATCCTGTGCGCATGGGTGACGATGCGAACGACGGCACAGACTTCGCCCCTCGTG
>OMTC01000327.1 GCA_900313845.1 uncultured Prevotellaceae bacterium | reverse complement strand
AAGCACTGGAGCCTCGGCATCAACTTCAACTACTCTCTGGGCAACGACATCTACAACTACCAGCGTGCACTCCTCGAGTCAGGCTCCATGTTCGTCAACCAGACTACTGCTATGAACCGTCGTTGGATGACCGAAGGACAAGTCACCGACATGCCAAGCGTAGTCTATGGCGACCCTATGGGCAACAGCCGCTTCTCCGACCGTTGGATTGAAGATGGAAGCTATCTCAAGCTCAAGAATGTGAAATTGGCTTACAACGTACCTATTCAGAACGAGTACATTCAGGGACTCTCCGTTTGGGTAGCAGCCAACAACCTCTATACATTCACCCGCTATCTTGGCAACGACCCAGAGGTCACTCCAGGCAATGGCGTGCTCGTTCAGGGCATCGACGCTGGCTACCTCAACCCAGGTCGTAACTTCACCCTCGGCGTGAAAATCAATCTGTAACACTTAAATGAAGAATGAAGAATGAAGAATGAAGAATGAAAATCACTCTCCAACTTCTCATTCATCATTCCCATTCCTCACTCTTCATCAATTCCAACATAAAACAACATTCAATTATGAAGTACAACAATATTTCGAAGATTAGGAAATTCATCGGAGTGTTACTCACATTCTTCATTCTTCATTCTTCATTCTTTATTTTCACTTCATGCGAAGACATGTTCACAGCTGAGAACAAGCTCGTGCAGACCGACCTTGCTCCTCGCGATACCGTCTATCAGATTATGGGTATTGTGCAGAACATGCAGAAGATTGCCGACCGCACTGTCATCCTTGGTGAAGTCCGTGCCGACCTCGTTGATATCAATTCTCAGACACCTATCGACCTTCAGGCAGTGGCAGACAATGCAGTGACCATCGACAATGCATACAATAATCCAACCGATTATTATGCAGTCATCAACTCCTGCAACACCTACCTCGCCTATGTCGATACAGCCCTCCTAAGCAAGGGAGAGCAGTACTATAGGAACGAAATCATTGCAGCCAAGTGCTTCCGTGCTTGGACCTACCTCGAACTCGCCAAGATTTATGGCAAGGTGCCATTCGTCACCGAGCCTGTCATCACCGCATCCGATGCCGACAACATCGTCGAAGAGTTCAACAAGGCAGGTTCCAACGGTGCCGACATGTTGCAGATCACTTCCTATTTCATCAAGGACCTCGAGCCATACTCCTATCTCGACAAAAACCGTGGTCTTCTCCCATCCTACGGACAGAGCTACATCACTCAGTATTTCATCCCTGTTCGTCTCATGCTCGCAGAGCTCTACCTCTATCGTGGAGCCTTCACCCGCAGCGAGGCAGACTATCGAGAGGCAGTGCGCTACTATCACGATTTCCTCACCTTCCCTGGCGAGGAACTCCCTACGAGAACCTCTACTACAAAGTGGGACAACAACAACTGGCAGCGTTTGAGAACAGGCTACACCAGCGTTTTCGAAGGAAATCCAACATCCATGCAAAACGACTATCAGTTCATGATTCCAATGGACACCGTTTCCTACTATGGCACCTATTCCGACCTTCGCAGCGTGTTCTGCGCACAGTACAGCAACAACTACTATGCAGCTGTCAACCCATCTGCACGTCTCGGCGAGATTTCCCGTGCTCAGGACTTCTGTCTCTTCATCTACAACTCTGCCACAGATGTTGATACGGCTTACGCACCAAAGGATGCATCCCAGTATGCCACCTTCACGAAGCCAGAGTTGATGGTTGGCGACCTTCGCCTTTACTCTGTTTACGATACCGAGGACTACACCGACCTGTATCATAGCGAGTACAGCACTTCTCGTCAGTACATTCGCAAATACACAGGCGCATCCAACCGTCTCCACAACGACCAGCGTCAGAACTATATTGGATTCTATCGTCGTGCCACCATCTACCTCCACCTTGCTGAGGCACTCAATGGCGCAGGACTTCCAGAAACGGCTTTCGCAGTCCTCAAGTGGGGACTCTCATGGTCCACTATCGGAAACCCATATATCGTTTCCGAATACGAGTACAACATCCTCAAGTCCATCACTTCTCACGGCTTCTCTGGTCCTTACGCCAATGCTGCAGGATGGGATGAAAACCAGTTCTACACGCGCGACTATTACCCTCTCAACTACACGGACGGTACAGGCTTTGCCAATCCTATGAACCAGATTGGTATCCACTCCATTGGTTGTGGCGACTCATGGGCAAATGGCAAGTACTATCTCCCTACCGACTCCAGCGGCATTCTCCCTTATCCAGAGTTCACAGCCACTCTTCCTGAGAATGCAACAGCCGAAGACACCCTTGCCTACACGAAGGCAATGGAAGACTATATAGCAGCCACCCAAATGGTAGAGGAAAACAATGCTGCTTGGCTCGAAAGCGAAACCGTTCGCACTCAGCGTCAGCAGGCTGTGGCACTCATGATTCTCGAAGAAGAGGCACTCGAAGGCACATTCGAAGGCACACGCTTCTACGACCTCATGCGCTACTCCAAGTGGTCGGGCAACACCGCATATCTTGGCGAAGCAATTGCCAAGCGTAAGGGTGCAGCCAACATCAATGCATCCTTGCAGGGTAAGCTCGCATCCGAGGCAGGATGGTACCTCCCACTCAAGAAACGCTAATCTCAGAAAATCCTACAAAGAAAACATTCATTCTTATTCCTTTTCAGAAAGGTTGTCAGCACTCCGCCGACAACCTTTCTGATTTTTTCTCCCTTCTCTCTTATCTCGTCACTCGCCTTCGATTTCACTGAACTTTTCGTTTGATTGAACTGAATTGTCTCTTTGATTTCACTAAACCATTCGTTTGCTTTTACTGAAAAGCCGAGCCCTCAACGTTATTATAGCGAAGGCTCGTTATCGCAACGCCGAGCGCTCGCCGTTTCGATGACGAGCCCTCGGCAACTAGTT
>OMTC01000413.1 GCA_900313845.1 uncultured Prevotellaceae bacterium | reverse complement strand
ATAATGGAGCGACATCTCTTCCTCATTTGCTTCCACTACTTTCGAATTCTCGAAAAACACATCGCATCCAATGATTTGTTGAGCTTGCTCTACGGAATCAATATCGTCGAACTTCATCAGTGCTGATGAATCGGAACGGAATCTATATTCTGAGATAAAAAAGGGAACGAGAATGCCATCCACCTCGATGATGAGATAGTCGGCATCCACGGTGTCGAAAATATCATCCGTGAAGTTGAAGACAACTTCTCCTCGCAAGCCATGAGCTTTCGTGATAGTTCCTATTTTATATACATCAGAATGGTGTATCATATCCGAGGGTTTCAAGTTTCAAGGGCGCAAGCGCCGTTTTGTAGTTTCAAGTTTCTGGGTTTCAGCTAATTCTTGTGATTTTTGCACCGAGGGCTGCAAGTCGTCCTTCTTCAAGTTTCTGGGGTTCAACTAATTCTTGTGATTTTTGCACCAAGGGCTGCAAGGCGTCCTTCTATATTTTCGTAACCTCTGTCGATTTGCTCAATGTTACTAATCATACTCTTGCCTTTGGCACTCAATGCTGCAATCAGCAGGGCAATACCTGCACGAATGTCGGGCGAAGTCATGCGCGAGCCTCTCAACTGGAACAAATGGTCGTGTCCTACAACAACCGCACGGTGTGGGTCGCAAAGGATAATCTGAGCACCCATGTCGATGAGCTTATCCACAAAGAAAAGGCGGCTCTCAAACATCTTTTGATGAATGAGTACACTTCCTTTGGCTTGGGTGGCAACCACAAGCAGCACACTCAGCAAATCGGGAGTGAGTCCTGGCCAAGGTGCATCGCTGAACGACATAATGCTGCCATCCATGAATGATTCCACTTCGTAGTGCTCCTGTGCTGGGATATATATATCATCGTTTTTGCGCTCGATTTTCACACCCATTCGAGAAAACATATCGGGAATGATGCCCAAATTGTCGAACGATACATTCTTGATGGTGAGCTCACTTCCTGTCATGGCTGCCATTCCGATGAAACTACCCACTTCAATCATGTCAGGCAGAATCGTGTGTTCCGTTCCATGCAACTCGGTCACACCTTCGATGGTGAGAAGATTCGAAGCTATTCCCGAAATCTTTGCTCCCATACGATTCAGCATTTTGCAGAGTTGTTGAATGTAAGGCTCACAAGCAGCATTGTAGATGGTGGTGGTTCCTTCGGCAAACACCGCTGCCATGATGATATTGGCGGTTCCTGTTACGGAAGCCTCATCGAGCAGCATATACTTGCCTTTCAATTCTTCTGCTTCGAGCTCATAGATGTCGCGCTCGTCATTGATATTGAGATGAGCACCCAGTTCTTGCACACCCAAGAAATGTGTGTCAAGGCGGCGACGACCAATCTGGTCACCTCCAGGCTTGGCTACAAGTGCCTTGTGGAAGCGTCCAAGCAGAGGACCAAGCAACAAGATGGAACCTCGAAGTGCAGCACATCTTTGAACGAATTCATCACTGTGCAAATAATCCATGTCAAGCGTTTCTGCTTGAAATTTCCATGAATGTCCACCCAATGGCATCACGCTCACTCCCATCTTGCTGAGCAAACCTATCAAATTGTTCACATCCAAGATGTTTGGAACATTATGCATGACGACAGGTTCGGAAGTGAGCAATGTGGCACAAATCACTTCCAGTGCCTCGTTCTTGGCACCTTGCGGAATGATTTCGCCATGTAGTTGAGTTCCACCTTCAATTATAAATGAAGCCATAGACGTTCGCTACTGAAAATGTTTGTTTTACTTTTTCTTCTTCTTTTTGCTTGGAGTCATCTGTTGCACATCGTTCAGAATTTCTCCATCACTCTTGAATTTCAACTCGTTAGGCAACAAACTCACCTTTCCTTCAGTGTAGTTTGCAATGTCATCAAGCACCTTTTCGTTGTTCATTGCATCCCTGTTCCAACGTCCCAAACTGCGCTTCATCTGATTTGCAACTTGTTCCGTAAGTGCCATGCGTTCGTCTTCGTCTTCGATTTCAGTGAGTTTCTTTGTCAAAGCTTCCACGATGGCTCCATAATGGCGCTTGGCAATGCGCTTCTGAGGATAGGGGATAGACTCATGATTAGCCTTTGTATCTTCCAATTTCTCAATGGTGACAGGATAGTCGATGTCGAGCTCATAATTAGCAATAGCAGCAAGGTGATTCCACAACTTCTGGCGGAAATCCTCTGGGTCTCCATGCTGCTCAGTCATGTTTGCCATCAGTGCAACGATGGTAGTGGCACAGCGCTGTCTTTCTTCTTTATCTTCAAGACTTTTGGCATGGTCAACCATTTGTTGCACGCATCTACCATATTCTGGCAGAAGGAGTTTTTCTCTTTCTGTGTTGTAATCCACCGAAACCTTTTCGATGTTTTTGATTGTATCTTCTTGTATCATAATTTCTTATAATTACTATTAAATCCCTGATTCACTTTTCACTCTTCACTTCTCACTCTTCACTTCTCACTCTTCACTTTTCACTCTTCACTTCTCACTCTTCACTTCTCACTCTTCACTTTTCACTTTTTCTTCTCCCCTCGGGGAGGTAGGGAGGGGGCCCTTTTTGCTTTTCGTTGC
>OMTC01000200.1 GCA_900313845.1 uncultured Prevotellaceae bacterium | reverse complement strand
TCAGCTGTGGTTTGACGCTGTTCTGCCTCCATGCGATGGGTAGTGCTTGCCACTGCACGGGATCCACCATAAGCTTGTCTTGTTGTGAAGAAGTCGCTCACAATATCTTGGTGTTCAAAGTCGAACATCTGTGCAGGGTTGATAGCCGTACCAGCCAAGCGAGTTTCGAAATGAAGGTGAGAACCTGTTGAACGTCCTGTGTTGCCACCGAGACCGATTGGTTCGCCTGCTTTCACGATTTGGTCTTCAGAAACGATCTGTTTGCTCAAGTGACCATAGAGTGTTTCAAGACCGTTTGGATGACGAATCACGATGTATTTTCCATATCCACGTCTGTCACCCTCGTTTTTCACCACACGCACTTTGCCATCGAATGCAGCATAAATCGTATCACCGATATAGACTTTCACGTCGATGCCTGCATGTTGACGTCCCCATCGAGGACCATAATTGGACGTTACTTTACGACTTGTAGTTGGCATAGCGAAACCGCGAAGGTCAATGCGCATGTTGGCAGGAGCGTAACCTGAAACATTCCAAACTCCGCCGTTGTCCCAGTCGGCATATATATCGGCTGCGGGGTTTGCAAGGTTGACGGTTGATAAAGTACTACCAATTTTCACATTGTGAACATCTTTCATTCGTCGGTCGGCTGGTGCCTGTCTTGCTATGAGGTCCTGAGCTATTGAGCTTGTGGCCACAAAGGAGAACAAGACAACTCCGAGTGTTCGTTTGATTGTTGTAAGTTTCAAAATAAAAGGTGTTTTTGATATAATGAATAAAAATAAACTATTAAAATCTTCCTCTTTTAAGTTCTGGTTTTCGGATGTTTGTGTTTAGTTAGAAAAATAAACTCATTCAATACAAAACTTTAACCTCTAAACCTAAAACTTGTCATCCCTTTTTTCTTTCAGTAGGTGGATGTGTTGGTAAGCTGAACAATTTGTTCGAAGCTTTGCTGGGGGGGATAGTCTTCGTTTTTGGACGCTGGATGGAAGAAGCATCCTCGAAACCAAGACTTATTTAGTATTCGTCGTTAGCGTAAAGGAACTGGAATGGAGCTTGGTTGTAGTCGAAGATTTCTTCTGGCTTGAAGAAACGGTTCAGTTCGACAACTGCATTCTCAGGAGAGTCGGAGGTGTGGATGATGTTTTCTTGGAAACTCATACCGAAGTCACCGCGGATGGTGCCTGGAGCTGCTTTGCGCGCATTCGTTGAACCCGTCATGGCACGAACTGTTTCTACAGCATCTACTCCTTCATAGCAGCAGCAAATCACAGGTGCAGCCATCATGGAGTTTTTGATGCGCTGGAAGAAAGGCTTTGAAGCCAAGTGAGCATAATGTTGATCGAGCAGTTCGTCGGTGAGTTGCATCATTTTCATGCCTGCAAGTCTGAGTCCCTTACGCTCAAAACGTGCTGTTACTTGACCAACAATTGCACGCTGAACTGCGCAAGGTTTTAAAATAACGAGAGTTTTCTCCATTGATTTTTTGGGTCGTTATAATGTTTTCGTTTGCAAAAATACGGAAAAAACTTGGTTTTTCCAAAGAAACGTTGTGTGATTTAGTTTTTCTTCACAATTCGCCGCGAAAAACATGACGTATCACAAGAAATGTTTATGTTTTTTGTAAATTCGTCATGTCTTTGCAAAGTCGAGCTTGATTGGCGTTTGCGTTGGTGTTCGCTTTTTCCATTCGGATGGCATGCTAAAGCCAAAACCATCATTTCTCGTCAAGAATCGTTTTCACCTCGTTTTCCACTTTCGTGAGTTTTTCCTTGCAGAAATTCACGAGTTCTTTGGCTTCTTTCAGATTGTCGGTAAGGGAGTCGATGTCCATTTCTCCACTTTCTATTTTTGCCACGATTTCTTCAAGGCGCTGCATGGCTTGCGTGTAGTTGAGTTTTTTGTCCATCTTATCAGTTTAAATCTATTTCCTTATTAATTAGTTTTATGAGTCGATTGAGATAGAGGTGATTTCACCATCTGTCAGGGTGGTTTTGAGAAGGTCGCCTGGTTTTACCTGCTTGGCACAGGTGACGGCTTTTCCGTTGATGCGTGTGATACTAAATCCAAGTCGGAGCAGACGTTTTGGATTGGCACCATTGATTTGCGTTTCTGCTATGGCAAGAGAATGATGAGCCGCAGTGAGTAGTTTGTCGGTGGAAAGTCGGAGTCGCTGTTCAGAAATGTCGATACGAGACTGACGCTGAGTAAGTTGTGAACGGATGGCGGTCACAACTCGTGTCAACTGTTGGAGCATTTTTGCTTCCTCCATCGTCTTTCTTACATTGAAAAGTGATGGGATACGGGACGCCATGCGTTCCAAACGCGATTGTTCAGTTTGGAGTTTGAAGTTGACGAATTGAACGATGGTGCTTGCCATTTCCTCAATGTGGTTGAGTTGGTTCAACTGGTGCTGAATGATGAATTCGGCAGCTGCCGTTGGGGTTTTCACACGTGTATGCGACACGAGGTCGATAACGGTGTCGTCCTTCTCATGCCCAATACCTGTAATAATAGGAAGAGGAAACTGAGCCACATTTTCCGCCAAAAGAAGAGTGTCGAATCCTGTGAGGTCGGCAGCTGCTCCACCGCCACGGATAATCACAACGGCATCCCATCGTTCCATCTCGTTGGCAATGGCATTGAGCGCGTTGATGATGCTCTGTTCCACTTGTGTTCCTTGCATCACAGCAGGGAACAGTTGAGTATGGAATGCCAAGCCATGCGGGTTGTTTTGCAACTGGTTGCAGAAGTCTTGGTAGCCCGCCGCTGTAGCAGCTGAAATCACGGCAATGCGCTGCAAGAGTGTGGGTAGTTCGATTTCCTTGTTCATCTCATAGACACCTTCTTCTTGCAGTTGCTTGATGATTTCCTGACGACGTTTGGCAATGTCGCCGAGGGTGAAACGAGGGTCTATGTCGATGATGTTGAGCGAGTAGCCGTATGCTTCATGGAAAGTGACTTCCACCTCCACCAACACTTCCATGCCTGCCGAAAGTCGCTGTCCTGTGGTTTGTTCGAAATACGGACGCATGATTGCCCATTTGCTTGCCCAAATCTGTCCGCGTGCCTTGGCGATGATACTGTTGTTCTTCTTCGCCTTTTGCACAAATTCCACAAAGCAGTGTCCTCGGTTTTCCTTCACTTCGCTCAGTTCGGCTTGGAGCCAATAAGTCTCGCTGAGATTGATTTCGAGAACTTTTCGAACAAAGTTATTGAGTTCGTATAGAGTGAGATGTTCCATGTGAGATGTTTCTAAAAGGTCAAAGGTCAAAAGTCAAAGGCTTGCCGTCCAGCCCCTCCGACTCCCCCAAAGGGGAGTGTAGCCAATGCCAAGGCTAATGCCAAATTGGCTCAGACCTATTGAGTCGTATCATGCCTGGAGTGTGGCTTTTTGATGGTGAAAGCGTTTGTGAATGTCCAGCAAGCAATAGTTGTTAGAGATGTGTTCTAAAGATAGAATGTCATCTTCCACCTCCTTGTAATTACCACAAATGATTGATTCAACATATCGCGTGTCGAAGAGAGCACGAATCTCTTTCAGTAGTTCCTTTGCTCGGATTTCAATCAGTTCACTTATCATTATTCCTAAAAGTTCACTGTCGAGAAATTGTGGATTTGGTAATTTCTCTAAAGCGAATTGGATGATTTCGCGAAACCACTCGATGACCTCATCACGTCGCTTAGGTTGGTATTTGGCAATTTGTATCACCGCTGAAAGTATTTGCGATTTGCATAATGTGTAGATTCCTTCTTCTTTGGCAAATGCCATGAGTTTGTCCAGCTTGTGCTGCCCCAGTTTGTAGATGGTTGGAACGAAGATGTCTGCTCCACTATCACAAATGTGATATTCATAAAAATCTGGTGACTGTCGCAGCACCTCCAATACCACATCCAGGCTGCTGTCCTCGTTGCCCACTTCTGCCAAAAGCATCACGCAGAGTCCTATCACGCCGTTAAATTCCTCTGGCTCATTGTCTGGGAGATGGTCGCATGTCATTCCTGTGTAATAAAGAATGAGGTTCTCCAAGTCGCGTCGCAGGCTGTCGTGCGGCAAAGCCAAGATGCGGTCTGTCAGTTTGTCATCGAGGGCAGTGGAGTTCTTTGGGTCACATAGTTCAGGCACTATCCACTGATTCTCCACATTTAGCACCTGAGGGTATTGAGGATGCTGATAAGAGTATTGAGTTTCTATCAGGGTACATGGTTCGTAGCCGTCCTCTTCTTCGTCAAAATCGTCAAATTCATCAATCGACACATCGAAGTTGTCGCCTAAGTGCGCTTTCATGGTAGGCAGATAACGACTTGCTTCGAGTTTATTCTTAGCAATCAGGAAATGCTTTCCGTTTCGTCCAAATTCGTATTCTATCAATGGCACCTCGTCCGTGTCCTCTTCCAGCATGTATTGCGTCAAATTGAAACTCTTGTCGGGTTTGATACCAGCCTCCTCTGCAAAGGCTATGGCGCCATAAATCCAGTTGTGCGCTACCTCATAACTGCATTCCTCAATGTTATATGGAACCATCCGGTCTATCATTTCCTCAAACTCATCCTCATCAAGTCTGAGTCTATAAAACGAATCTTTCACTCCTAAACAATAAATATCCACAAGATAGAATGCAGCACTTATTTTGCCACTCTTTTGCAAACGACTCACCACCACATGTCCCTCACCACATATCGTAATGTCATTTGATACAAAGCATTTGCCGATTTCCAAGCCTCTCGCTTTCTCTCTCAAGAATCTCTCTGGAGATAATGGTTGTTGCTCTTGATGTTTCTTTTTCGATTTCTTCTTAGCCATAAGAAAACTTGTTTTATTGCTCACAAAGGTACGGTTTTTTCCAACAATGAACAAAAATTTTATATCGTTATTAAACCTATCACGTATTCAAACATTCATATAAGAACAACTACTTTTTTATTAACACACATTTAAACTAACATGAAGAAGTTTTATTTAGGAGCACTTTTCGTGCTTGCCATCGCCACGGTTCATGCACAACCAGGTGGCGGAATGTTTGGTGGAATGCCAAAAATCGACGTGACATTTAATGAGTATGTAGCAGCACCAGAAGGTTTCGACAAGGAAACTGCGGGCATCGAACGTGGTACCATCGTGGAGACGGAATACCAGTCGAAGACTGTGGGCACCACACGCAAGGTGACTATTTATCTGCCACCTAAGTACGACAAATCAAAGAAATATCCAGTCCTCTACTTGCTTCACGGCATCGGTGGCGACCACAAGGAATGGATGCAGGGAGTGCCAAACATTATCATGGACAACCTCTATGCCAAGGGCAAGGCAAAACCCATGATTATCGTTATGCCTAACGGACGTGCGTTGCCTAACGACAAGCCTGAAGGCAACATCTATGGTCCCGAAATGGTGAAAGGATTTGAGATTTTCGAGCGTGACCTCATCGACGACCTCATCCCATTCATTCAAGGCAAATACAGCACTTATACCGACCAAGCTCACCGTGCCATCGCAGGTCTTTCCATGGGTGGTGGTCAGTCCCTCAACTTTGGTCTTGGCAACCTCGACAAGTTTGCGTTCGTTGGCGGATTCTCCTCTGCGCCTAACACCAAGCAGCCAGAGCAACTTATTCCCGACATGGCAGCGATGAAGAAAGCCAACAAACTCCTCTGGATGGTATGCGGAAGTAAGGACGGACTCATGTTCAACAGCTCACGCCTCAAAGCGTTCTGCGACAAGAACGAAATCCCTTGCACCCTCATCCAGTATCCTGATGGTCAGCACGACTTCGTTGTCTGGAAGTACGGACTCTACAACTTCGCACAACTCATCTTCTAAATCACAACATTCATTATCATCATCACAAGGCTCACGAACCACAATGCTTCGGTTCGTGAGCCTTGTTTCTTTTTTGTGCCATCTCTTTCTGCAACAAGCCTCCCCTCGGGGAGGTTTGGAGGGGGCTTTAGTTTTTCCGACTCTTTCCTTCGATT
>OMTC01000136.1 GCA_900313845.1 uncultured Prevotellaceae bacterium | reverse complement strand
ATCCCAGCGCAGGTAACTCGGTACGATCGCAAGGCTAAACGGTACGGTTCCTACCTTACAACCTCCGTCTAAGGTGTCCTTGCCGAGATGGGTCTGCAGGTCAATCTCGAATGTATAGGTATAACCCTGCTTCATCGTATAGTTGTTGCTGCTTGCCGGCTGCAAGGTGATATAGTTGCCTTTTATGTAGTACGATGCTCTTGGATAATCCAAATCGGGTACCAAGGCCAGTTTATGGAATCCCTCTTGGAAATCGGGATCATCGGTCGTACGCAGCTTGACCGTAGAGATACCTATGTTCGGCATAATGGAATCGACCTTGAGCGTGATTTCCTGATTAGCCATGTTCATATCGGCCAGTACGACTACCGGCAGGTTCATCTCACTCGAGTCGCGTTTCAGTCCGCCTACGATGAGCGGTACGGCGGAGCTGGACTGCGGTTTGAGCTTGATCAGCAGCGGCAGCGGACAAACCTCCACACTCGAGTGTTGCTTCGTGTCGGTACCTGTACCCAATATCGGGAAGATGACATACTGCACCGAGTCTCCGGATAGTACCGATGCTGTCAGTTGGGATTGATAGAGTGTCAGGAATCCTTTGTCCACCAAGTCGGCAAGGATGTCATACGGATGAGCCGTCGTATCCAGATCCACCTTCTCGGCATCTTTGATACGCTGCATCTCGTTACGGCTGACGGCGGCCAGGTTCGGCGCGAACTGGTTGGCATTCTCGGTGCCCTTGGGTTCGCAACGCAAGATGTCCTTCACCACTTTCACGATGTCGCTATACTTGTAGCCGTAGCGTCTCTTAGGCGAACCGGTCATATCGGCTGTGTCGCCGTACAGCAACCAGTCGTTGGCGCAAGTTCCGTTGAGGTTGATCGGCGCGACACTATCCAGATAGAGCGAACCTTCAGGAAGGGTTGTGGTAGAGAACACACCCACCACGGCTGTATCCGCGTTCTCCACTGGAGCTGCTGCCACGTTTGTTTCCTCCGCAGTGAGCATCTGATGATTGCTGGACGATGCCATCACTATATAAGTCTTTCCTGCTTCGAAAGAACGAACAATGCTCGTCTTGTTTCCTATACCCGTAGAGGTGTGAGCATCCACTTGCTTTGCCACGATACCTTGAGGTACAGCAGCGGCAAATGGCACAGTGAGCATTTCCCACTGGTTTGGATTGAGGTTCAGATTGAAGACTGCTTTCTTTGCAAAAATTGCGGCAGTCGGTTCGAAATCATATCCCATCTGAATATTCATTTCATCAGCAGTGGAAGCTGTAGCCCTCACCACATTCTTGCCACTTGCCTTCGAGTCGTCAGCAACGTAGAAGATGGCATTAGGTTTCTTCTCCAAAGCTGGGATGCGCCCCACTGCCTCCACCTTTGTGAGGTCGTAATTCAAGGCATTGGCATTGGCAGTTCGATTGCAGAGCGTAAGGAACTGACTGGCATTCCATTTGCCTTCGAATCGTAAGGTCTTGCCATCGAGTGTTGCACTCAAGCCCACATCATTACTGCGAAGCACAAAACGTGCTACAGTGTCAACACCTACTTCATAATTCACGGCGCTGGCACCTATGGTTTCTATAGGATTGCGCAATGCTATATAATATAAGGTGTCAGTACCCAACGGACAAGAGGAAGTATTCGTCAATGAGAATTCAATCTCGCCCGAAGCCAGAGCAGGGATTTCTGCACCCACAGCCGACTTCATACCAACATATTCAAAGGTTTGTCCATCGTCCGTACTCTTATAGAGTTCCAATCTTGGAGTTCCTTGATACTTCACGTTGCTCAAGTTGCGCAAATTGGCAATGGCGGTGGTTCGGTCGGAATAAACGACAGAATAGTCCTTCCCTTGATGTGATTCCACATCCGAACTGCTCAGCACTTCCAGACTGTTGAATTGCAAATCATGCGTGATAAACTCGGGTTTCAACGCTATTTCTGCCAAGATATTCATATTCTTGTCAGTCACTTTCACATACCATTTGCGGTCGGAAGTAGGTTTGGCAGAAAGCTTAATGACAGTCTTTTCTCCATTGTTTGGAAAGATTGTTTCTGTGTCCTTCGAACGAGCAGAAGCAACACCCGAAGGTTTGGTATTGGTGGTGGAACAGAAGAGGTAAATGCCTGAGTAATTGAGCGTTCCCTTGTTTTCCACCGTTACTTTCACGGTGTTGTCGTGGTTCACATAGAAACCATCTGGCAATTCCACCTTTGCTGCCAGATTCTGCTTCTTAGGCTGCACCTTGTAGGTCATGCTCTGCTCGGTGTTAAACCCATTCATACCCGTTTCATCGTTCACGGTGTACCAGCCATCGCCTTGTCCTCCCCAACCGAAGTTGAAGTGGAAAAGATTGCTGGAAGCACGATAGCCATCCACCACCACAGCGTGCCCGTTCCAAGTGCCTGCCTCATCCACATTGTAGCCTGAATAAACCATTGGATGTCCCTCAACCAAATCGTCGTAAATCATCTTTTCCCAAGCCGACTGCGAATAGGATGATTTGGTAACATTCACACTGCTCAAATTGTAGCCACTACTGAAAGTATTCACCAAGTTATTGATGTAGCCACCCGTTGATTCTCCGTAAGTCAACCACGTGGCAGCACCCACAGCAAAACAGAATTCTGCCACAGCATCTTTGTATTCCTGCGGACAATTCGAATTGTAGTCGTCGAGCATCAGGTTCCACTTCATCGGTGTACCTTTCGGTATCGATTCCTTCACAGGTGCTCCATAGTCGTAAGTAGGAGTCGAGGCACCCAAAGTACTTGGATTATCCTTGCGGTAGTAGTAAATCACCTGAGAGCCTGCCGTTGCCACACAGCCAGTCACGGCATGGTTTCCGTTATCCAAATAAGGGCAACGGTTGAAATATGGAGCCGTCTGATGCCAATGGCTTGTCATCAATACAGGCACATCCACCTTTGCTGTCGTGGCACCCAGCATGGGAGCTGCTGCACGACGCTTCGCCTGACTCACATTCTCACCTGCTACCTGAGCATCTTCAATGATTCGGCTGTAGTAGTCCAGCCATCCCAACAAAGCAGGAGGCATCTTCTCTTCCACGAAATCGCCACTATCCGTATATCCCAAAATCGTAGGCAGACAATCGTCACCACTCACAATAACGAATCCACGATTCTCCCCACGCGAGAATATATAATAAGGTGAGGTGGTTTGCACAGCATAAGCCACCTTTCGTGCTTTATTCTCGTTGCGCATAGCTTTTTTCACAAGCCTCGCCTCTGTCCCTTCTGTGAGGAATGGAGCAGCAAGTTCCTTTGCCTTTGCCAAGCTCACAGGATCTGCCCATGCCGATAACGACGCAAGCAACGATATGATACTTATCAATAGTTTCTTTTTCATAAAAGATAAAATGTTTCAGGCGCTAAGGCACTGTTTCAAGTTTGGCTTACGCCGAGCTAAAGTTTCAGGTTTCAAGTGCTAAAGCACTGTTTCAAGTTTCAAGTTAAATTTTTATTTTTTAATTTTTAATTTACTTTAGTCTCCATCCAGCTTCAGCACTGCGAGGAATGCTTTCTGAGGCACTTGCACATTGCCGATTTGCTTCATGCGTTTCTTGCCTCGCTTCTGCTTTTCGAGCAACTTACGCTTACGACTCACGTCACCACCATAGCACTTTGCCAGCACATCCTTGCGCACCTGCTTCACCGTTTCGCGAGCAATAATCTTACCTCCGATAGCTGCCTGAATGGCAATATCAAACTGCTGACGAGGCAACAATTCCTTCAATCTTTCACACATACGGCGTCCCAATGTGACGGAATTATCCACATGTGTCAGTGTTGAAAGGGCATCCACACTTTCACCATTCAGCAGAATGTCGAGCTTCACCAGTTTTGAAGGACGGAATCCTGCTGGATGATAATCGAAGGAAGCATAGCCGCGGCTAATACTCTTCAACTTATCGTAAAAATCTATCACGATTTCTCCCAATGGCATGAGGAACTGAATCTCCACACGATTTCCTGTAATGAAATCCTGCCGAACCAGTTCGCCACGCTTACCCAAACAGAGTGTCATGATAGGGCCGATATAGTTTGCCGTAGTGATAATCGTAGCATTGATATATGGTTCTTCCACATGTTCAATGAGCGTTGGGTCTGGCATTCCAGATGGGTTGTGTACCTCCATCGCTTCGCCATGCTTATCATATATCATATACGACACGTTTGGCACGGTTGTAATCACATCCATATTGAATTCTCGGTCGAGTCGCTCCTGCACAATCTCCATGTGGAGCAATCCGAGGAATCCGCAACGGAAACCGAAACCAAGGGCTGCCGAACTCTCATGCTGGAACGTGAGCGAAGCATCATTCAACTGCAACTTTTCCAATGAAGTACGCAAGTTCTCATAATCCTCAGGTTCAATCGGATACACACCGGCAAAGACCATTGGTTTCACCTCTTGGAATCCCTCAATGGCAGCCGTTGCAGGGTTGGCTACAGTGGTAATCGTATCACCCACCTTCACCTCCACAGCGTTCTTGATACCCGACACGATATAGCCCACATCACCTGTCCTCAATTCCTTTCGAGGAATCATATCCATCTTCAGCACACCGATTTCCTCAGCCTGGTATTCCTTTTTCGTATTGATGAATCGAACTTTCTCCCCAGGATGCATCACACCATTCACAATCTTGAAATAGGCAATGATACCTCGGAAACTATTGAACACAGAGTCGAAAATCAAAGCTTGCAGAGGGGCATTCTCATCTCCCTTTGGATGCGGAATCCTTTCCACCACAGCCTTCAAGATTTCCTCCACACCTTGTCCTGTTCTGGCTGAAGCCAAAATCACTTCTTCAGCCTTGCATCCAATCAGGTCAACGATTTCGTCCGTCACCTCTTCAGGCATAGCGTTGGGCATATCGCACTTATTCACCACAGGGATGATTTCCAAGTCGTGCTCAATTGCCATATAGAGGTTCGAGATAGTCTGAGCCTGCACACCCTGAGTGGCATCCACCACGAGCAGGGCACCTTCACAAGCAGCAATGGAGCGGGACACCTCGTAACTAAAGTCCACGTGTCCTGGAGTGTCAATCAAGTTGAGCACATACTTCTCACCTTCGTACTCATACTCCATCTGAATGGCATGACTCTTAATCGTGATGCCACGCTCCTTCTCCAAGTCCATATCGTCCAACATCTGTCCTTCCGTCACCTTGATGGTATTCGTATATTCCAGCATTCGGTCCGCAAGTGTTGATTTCCCGTGGTCGATATGGGCAATAATACAAAAATTTCTTATATGATTCATTCGCGAATTGATTTCTAATAAATAAGGTGCAAAGTTAGTGCAAGCCGAGCGAAAAAACAAATAAATTTGTGTTTTTGTCTTTCCTGAATACCCATAGAGAAAAATATTTTTGTATCATGCGATAGAAAAAACTCCTTTTGATTGTCTTTAACCGAAAAACAACGAAAAAATGAAAACGCTTGGAAATATCATTTGGGTACTTTTCGGAGGTCTTGCAATGGCAGTTGAATATATCATGTCAGGAGTTATGCTCTGCCTCACCATCATCGGCATTCCATTCGGATTGCAAGTTATCAAACTCGGACTCCTCGCTGTGTGGCCTTTCGGCTCCCATGTCGTGGATAAGCCACAAAGCAGTGGATGCATCTCCGTACTGATGAATATCCTGTGGTTCTTGTTAGGTGGTATCATCATCGTCCTCTCCCACGTATTTTTTGGTATTGTCTTCTACATCACCATCATCGGCATTCCATTCGGCAACATGCATTTCCGCCTTGCTCGCCTCGCCCTCACTCCATTTGGAAAAGAAGTTGTATAAACCCTCCCCTCACACTCCATCAACCTAAATCCGATTTCAACTCTACATACCCTCAGCACTCGTCA
>OMTC01000073.1 GCA_900313845.1 uncultured Prevotellaceae bacterium | reverse complement strand
TTTTGTCATATC
Organism: uncultured Prevotellaceae bacterium; assembly: GCA_900313845.1. GTDB lineage: Bacteria > Bacteroidota > Bacteroidia > Bacteroidales > Bacteroidaceae > UBA3839. The sequence goes on along the minus strand of OMTC01000073.1, from coordinate 13,605 downwards.
GGCAACCGTTGCAATGGTCGTACCATCGTTGAACGAGTTACTGAGAATCACAGAATTACCCACTTTCACAGGAATGTCGAGGATGATACCGTCGATGGTGGAGCGAATGAGCGTGGTGGACATCTGTGCATTGCTCAGCGAGATACCCTTGCGAGTGATGTTGAGTGCGTCTTGTGCATTCGACAATTCTGCTTGTGCTTGACGATATTTCACTTCGCTGGCTTCGAATTCCTCATCACTAATCACCTGCTCACCTTTCAGTCGTTGCATACGTTCGAAATCCGTTTTCATTTGCTTCAGATTGATTTGGGCGAGTTTCACACGATTCTCTGCCGAACTGAGGTTCGACATGTCGGGAATCACTTTCACTTTGGCAATCACTTCGTCCTTCTTCACGACTTGTCCTGCCACCTTGTAGAGTTTGTCGATGATACCCGAAATCTGTGGTTTGATGTTTACCTCGTCGCGTGGTTCAATCTTTCCCGTTACGACGGTGATGCGCTCTATGTCCATCGTTTGAGTGGAACAGATTTCATACTCTTTTACTTTGGGCTGCGACTTCTGATAGAGGAACACGAATGTTCCGAGGAAGTTTTAACTCTCCTCCCCTCGGGGAGGCTGGGAGGGGGCTATCTACTCCTCCCTCATAGCATCCACAGGTTTGATTTTCATGGCTCGGAAAGCGGGACCGAGACCAGCGGCAATGCCAAGTAGGGCGATGATGATGGAGGCTCCGATGGCAAGCCAGAAGGAAATCTGAAACGTGGCGTTGCTCAGAGCGTCGTTGTTTGTATGAACGATTTTCTCCACTAATTGCAAAATCAATACGGAGAACGTAATACCACTGAGTCCGGCAATGAGGGTGAGTGTCATGCTCTCGCTGAGAATCTGCTGAAGAATATCGGTTGGTGTGGCACCGATGGCTCGACGAATACCGATTTCGGTGGTGCGCTCCTTCACGGTTACCATCATGATGTTGCTCACACCGATGGCTCCACTCAGAAGGGTGCCAAGACCAATCATCCACACCAAGATGCTGATGCCATTGAAGAGGTCGTCCATCACGGTGAACACCGCTTCTGTGTTGATGAAGAGCACTGCCTGTTTGTCGGCAGGGTGCACGGAATGGGCATTACGAACAAGAGCACCGATTTTCTCTTGCACCTCGCTCATCTTGAACCCCTTTCGTGCCGTCACGCAAAGCATTTCGATTTTGTCGCTTCTTCCGTAAGCACGGCACAAGGTAGTGAACGGAATTTCAACGGTGGTCAGGGGATTGCCATTGAGACTGATGCCATCACCCGAACGTCCGCTTTGTCCGACGATGGTGTAGGTAATGCCGTCGATTTGTATTTTCTCTCCACATGCATCTGTCTTGCCAGGAAAAAGCGTTTCCACAATGCGGGCACCGACGACGCACACCTTTCGGTTCTTCATCACGTCGATGTCGTTGAGTCGTCTTCCTGCCTTGATGCGAGGGTTGTCTATTTCGTAATATTCAGGGAAGATGCCACTCAAGCTCACGCTAAGCGATTGGTCACCCTTCACGGCACTGCTTCCCCAGTGGTTGCTCGTTCCTGTGCAGACATCCACCTCGGGAACACTGCTCTTCACACGGTCGATGTCTTTCAAGTCCAGACTCCACGACCGTCCCTCCTTCAGTCCCTTGTAGGGCTTGGTGGTGTTCATCGATGCCACGAAACCAGCGTTCGATGCAAATCCCGTGAACACCTGTCCGAGCATCGACTCCAGTCCGCGTCCACCGCCCATCAGCAGCACGAGCATGAAGATGCCCCAGAAGATGCCGAAGGCAGTGAGGAATGACCTCAGTTTATTTCTTGAGAGTGAGTCGAAAATCTCACTCCATTGGTCGCTATCTATTCTCATCAATGATTCGTTTTAATCAGGGATTTAGAGGATTTATAAGGATTCCTGTCTTTCGAGGATGTTTATTATCGGGGATTTGAGGGATGAAAAGGATTCTTTTTGCATCATGTGATTCTCTCAGTATATCGAAAAATCCCTTAAAATCCTTCAAATCCCTGATAAATTATCTGCACTTATCCATGAAGGGCTTCGATAGGTTTTACTTTCGCAGCTCGTTGGGCAGGGAAGAAACCAGCCAAAGCACCTGAAACAATCATCACGATGGTTGCCTCAATGCAAGTGCCGAGGTCAACCGTTGGATCCATGAATAGTTTTTGTTGAAACACACCGATGTCCATCGTGTAGCCACCAACAGATGAATCCATCCATTCGCAGAATCCTACGCCGAAGAGCATACCGATATAGCCGAAGATGGTGGTGATGATGATACTCTCGAAAATCACCATGCTGATGATGCTCAGAGGTCGAGCACCCAATGCCTTACGTATGCCAAACTCATGTGTGCGCTCTTTCACGGAAATCAGCATGATGTTGCTCACACCCACCACACCACTCAACAATGTCAGCAAGCCCAGAATCCAGAAAGCCGTGTGGAGTGTGCTCTTGGCTGTGTTCATGGCAGTGTTGTTTTCGGCAGAATTCCACATCCAGATGGCACTTTCGTCTTTTGAGTCAAACTGGTGCATTTCACCCATCGCCTTTCGGTAATCTTCTTCAAACTTGTCGTTCTTTTTCTCTGTATCGAGTCCCTGCGATTTCAGCGTTAGTTCACCGATGTTGTTGCCTTTGGAATAAATGATTTTCACGGTGGTGAACGGAGCAAGGAAATTGCTCGAACTGAAGGCAAAATCTCGTTGCCTCACGCCTACAACCGTAAAAGCACTATTGTTGATGTTGATGGTTTTGCCAATACCGTTTACGTTCGGACCGAAAAGATGCTCCTCCTGGTTGTTGTCAATCACAACCACCTTTCTGTTTTGCTGCAAATCCAAGTCGTTGATGAATCTGCCACGAGCCAATTTGGAACCGTCTATTTCCTTCTGCTGAGGATAGACTCCAGTGAGTGTCACACTCAGATGCTGCTTGCCGACGGATGCCGTCAAGCCGCTTTGCTCCACGGTGGCTGTCACCTCCGTCACATTCTCTTTGAAACGTTTCTTGGGCATGCTGATGTCCCTGTCGTCCAACTCAATCCGTCGCCCTTCCTTGATGCCGTTGAAAGGCTTGGAAGTGAATCCAGGATAGATGTGGATGGCATCCAACGAAAGTCCTTCGGAGTTCTGCTCCAGCGTATGGATGATGCCATTGCTGGCACCGAGCAGCACGATGAGCAGGAAAATGCCACTCGCCACCGCAATGCCCGTTGCCGCCGTACGCATCTTGTTGCGCATGATGGCTCCCCATATTTCTTGCAAAGTATCAATCATTTCATGGTTCCTTCCATAGAGAATGGACTGCGGCTTGCATCCGTCACTTGTTCAATCTCGCCAATGACGCCGTCCTTGATGTGGATGATTTTCTCTGCCTGGTAGGCAACACCGCTTTCGTGAGTCACCACGATGATGGTCATGCCCTGCTTGTGCAATTCCTTCAGGATTTGCATCACTTCCAGCGAAGTCTTACTGTCGAGCGCACCTGTTGGCTCGTCGGCAAGGATGATTTTAGGTTGCGTGATGAGCGCACGGGCAATGGCAACACGCTGCTTCTGTCCACCCGACATCTCGTTAGGTTTGTGGTGCGCCCAGTCCTTCAGTCCGAACTTGTCCAGGTATTCCAGAGCCAACTGGTTGCGCTTGCGGCGGCTCACACCTTGGTAGAAGAGGGGAAGCGCCACATTTTCCATGGCATCCTTGAACGGAATCAGATTGAACGACTGGAAGATGAATCCAATCATTTTGTTGCGGTATTCAGCGGCGCGAGTCTCGCTGAGATTGCGGATGAGCGTACCATCGAGCGTGTAGGTGCCCTCGTCGTAGTCGTCGAGGATGCCGAGTATGTTGAGCAGCGTACTCTTTCCCGAACCCGATGCACCCATGATGCTCACGAATTCGCCTTTCTTGATGTGGAGCGAAATGCCTTTCAGCACATGCAAGCTATTTCCACCATGATAGGTCTTATGTATATTCTCTAAATGTATCACGTCAATATCTTGAAGGTGTAACTGGTTTTAAGTTGGCTACGCCAAGTTTCAGGTTTCAAGTTTCAAATTGGCTACGCCAAGTTTCAGGTCAAAGGCTTATTTTTCACTTTTCACTTCTCACTTTTCACTCTCCTCCCCTCGGGGGAGGTCGGGAGGGGGCTTGGGCCTCCTTTTAATTCAACAAATCCACATCACTCACTTCCAGTTTCTTGCTGTTAATATGGGCAAGACCGGCTTTCTGCTTCACGAGTTTCTTGGCAGAACCCTTCAGTTCTATATCGCCTACGCCGACCGACTTGGCGATGATGGTGCCCTTGCAGTTGGTCGTCAAGTCGATATTTCCTGCACCGTCCGATTGCACATCGAGGTTAGCACAGTCGAACGCCATTTTTGCCTCACCCGCACCGATGATGACAACAGCGGCATCACCTTGCACCTTGCCTTCGCGGATGTGGGCATCGCCCGCACCTCCCATGACGAAATCGAAGGAAGTGGCTTTCATCTTGAACATTTCCAAGTCGCCTGCTCCTTGAATATCAATCCTCATAGCCTCACAAGTCAAGCTCTCTATGTCGGCATCGCCAGCACCATTGATGGCGAGAGAGAAGTCGTTCTCGAATTCCACAGGCTTTTTGATTTTTAAGTCACCTGCACCCATGATATTCACATCTTTAAGAGAAGGTGAGAACACATATACCCTGATGTTCGGATATTTCCTGATGCGGAGTTTCTCCTTCGTACGAACCGTCAGCTTGCCGTCGGCATTGACTTTCACGTCGTACATTCCCAACACCTTTTCGTTTCCCTTCATGATGAAGTAAGTGCTGTCGCTCTGTTCATATTCAATGTCAGAGAACCCCGCGACGTCGATGCTTTCAATCTTCTTGGCTTCTATGCGTTTGCTCACCACGTCTCCCCATTTTTCGGAGTTGTGGAGGTAGCGAGGCAGGCGCTCATCGCCGTTGTTTCCCTCGTCGAAGAAATCTTCAAAGTTTTCTTCCACCACATCCTTGCTTTCCACTTTCGAAAAACGGACACAAGAACTCAGGCACATGAAACCCACTGTAGTCAGCAGTGCCAAACCTAAATAATGCTTTTTCATAATCCTATTTAATTGGTTTTCGGGTAAAAGGTCAAAGGCTTTCCATCCGTATGGAAAAGCCCCCGCCATTTTTCATTTTTCACTTTTCATTCTACTCCCCTCGCCCTTTGGAGAGGGGGTGGGGGTGAGGCTTTCATTCTCCTCCCCTCGGGGAGGTTGGGAGGGGGCTTTACTTTTCCTTCCTCCATTCCTTCTCAACCTCCTCAATCGAAAGACCTAATGCCTTCATCGTCTTGAAGACAGAAGGGAGCGTGTTGTTGATGAATTCCTCGCGCTGCATCTTCAGGATGATGTCCTTGGCATCGGTGGTGACAAAGAATCCCAGTCCACGCTTCGTGTAGATGATGCCCTTCTGCTCCAGCCATTCATAGCTTCTCACGGCAGTGTTCGCATTCACCTCCATCTGTGCAGCCATTTCCCTCACCGAAGGAATCCGCTCGTCAGCCTTGTGCACATCCTCGAGGATGTCGAAGCACATCTGCTCTGCAAGCTGCAAATATATAGCTTTTTTCTCTTGAAATTCCATATCTTAAATATTTTTAGAACTTTTTATTTTAGTTTTTCAGTTCAGAAACTAAATCCTATTCCACTTGTTCGTAATTTGAGCGTTCTTGTAGTTGCGCCTCAGCCACCACATCAGTACAGACGTGCCAACGATAATCGCCATGCCAATCCAATAAAGAGCCCATCCAGTATTTTCAAATTGATAAGGATTGAACTCAAATTCCTCTATCTTGTTGAAAAACAAAGTGATACCAAGAATTTCGAGAATGCTCATCACGAATTGTAAAGCCCACAATCCCAGCAAAGTCCAAATGATATTGTAACGATATTTCACCGAATTGCCAAAAACGAATGCCGAGAGTGACCAAATGGATGATGCATAAATCAAGCCAAGAAAAGAATAGTAATATTTGCTATGAAGAGGGAATAACATAGGAGCATTACCTAATTCTCCCATGCTTTCACTTCTGAAATTCATAGCAAGGACATGAAAGAAATGTTTGGTGATAGAGTAGATGTTGTCAGTTGGAAAACCAGCAATGAGAGAGAGAAGAGCATTTACGATGTCGGCAGCAACCACACACAGAACACACAAAAGCGAACCGCCTACCACCACCAACAACGTGTGCCACATGAATTTCTCACCATTTGTTGCGGGCAGAGTCAGTGTGGAGATGCGTCCTTGCTTGTTGCGAAGAGGATGGTTGAAGCATCCTGCGAACACCATCATTAAAAGACTGACAATTCCAGTGATGAATATGACAGTTCCACCGATGCCATAGTAACTAAAAGCATTTCCATCGTGGTCAACACCAACACCAAAATTCTTTATCATTGTCCATCGAACCAGGAAGCCCAGAATGGCAATACCCGTAATGATGGAAACTGCTACAATCGACATGTTGCGATAAAACGCTTTATTGATGGTCAAGTCGTACTTAGCGTACTGCATGAATCTATTGAATTCCATAAATCAAGAATCAAGAATTAAAAATTTAAAAATTAAAAGAAAAAATTAATAACCATCTGGATGGCTTCTCTCCCCCTCGGGGGAGTCTGAGAGGTCCCTTCTCTCCCCCTCGGGGGAGCTGGAGGGGGGCCGACCTTTCAAGTTTTTTACCTTTTGATGACGTTTTGGATTTTCAAACTGTCTGTTAATAGAGCGTTGAACAGAAGTTCCAGATTCACAGAAGTTTCCTTCTCCTCGTTTTCGTTTGGCACAATCACTTTGTAGCCTTGCAGATTCTGTTCTTCATACAGGCGGTTTTCAGGCAGCGAGTTCCTATCCACCGTCAGGAAGCTCAAATTGCGCTCGATGTCGTTCATCGAAGCTTCCAGCAACGTGCGGTTGTTGTCGATGATGACCACCTTGTCGAGCAGCAGTTCCACGTCCCTCACCTGGTGCGTGCTGATGACGATAATCTTGTCCTCCCTCATGCCGCTTGCCACGACCTTGCGGAATTGCGACTTCGAAGGAATGTCGAGACCGTTCGTTGGCTCGTCCATCAGCAGGAGCTTCGTGTTGGTGGCAAGAGCCACGCACATATACACTTTCTTTTTCTGTCCCATAGAGAGATGTCCGAGATTTATGTCGCGAGGCATACCGAAAACCTCAAGACACTTGTCGAGCAGTTCCTCACTGAAGTTAGGGTAGAATGGGCGAATCACCCCAACGTAGTCCATCAGACTGATGCTTGGCAGGTCGTATTCCTCAGGAACGATGAACATGTCCGACAAGGTCTCAGGCTTTCTCAGTTTCGTTTCGATGCCGTTGAAGAGGATTTGTCCTTGGCGAGCGTGGAGCAAGCCCATGATGAGATAGAGTAGGGTACTCTTTCCCGTACCGTTCTTACCGAGCAATCCGTAGATGCCCCCTTCACTAAACTTCACACTGAAGTCCTTAATCACGTTTTGGCCCTTCAAGTAGCCATAACTAACATTTTGAATTTCTACCATAATATTTTGTTTTTAAGTTCTTTCCCTATGCTAAACGCTTGATTCTTAATCATTTAAATCTATGATTCTATTTCTGTCATAGTGTACTACCTAAATAGAACACTGCAAATATAGAACATTCTACCCGTTACATCCAAATAGTTCTTCGATTTTAACACATTTTTAACACTTCGGCTTTGCTTGTACTGGTACTTCCCTCTGCTTTTGCTGAAATTTCCCTTTGTTTTTGCAACAGCTTTCCATTGCTTTTGCTGGTGTTTTCTTTCGATTGAACTGAAGTGGCGAGCCCTCAACGTTGTTATGGCGAGCCTTCGCTATCGCAACGCCGAAGGCTCGTCATTTCGATAACGAGCCTTCGGCAACTAGTTGAATTCAAAGAAACGATTGGCTTACGCCGAGCTAAAGGTTCAGGAAACCCACACAATTGCTTTTGTAAACCCACACATGCGCTTTAGTAAATCTATACGTGCGCTTCAGTCAGTTCGCACATGCGTTTCAGAAGGAGGCGTTACATCAATCGCAAGCGGACATGTAATTTGCCTGCGGCGATGTTTCCTGTGTCGTAGTCGTATTCCATGGTTCTACCTTTGTAGATATTGGTGTCGCCCGTGGTGGTGTCGATGAGTAGGAAAGGATCGCCTGTCTTGCGGGTTACGTTGGCATCGATTTCTGTCAGTCGGATGCGACTCTTCCCAAAATAGCTCGCAAAAATGTCCCAGAAGTCTTCTGACTCGCGCTCCACCTTGAGATTGTTGACTCGTGCGCCATCGAATGCTTCTTCCACGGATATGCCTAATTCGCGGTCGAAGATGGAGGCTACCTTGGCTGATTGCTCCCTTTGGGTGATACTCACGTTTTCCTTGTCGCGCAACTTCTTGTTTCGACTGAGGTCGAGCCAGGAAATGAAGTTGTTTTGACAGTGCAGTCCTGTCAGTGCATGGTTCTGGCGGAGGTCGAGGCGCTTGATGCAGTTCTCACTGCAATCGAGCAGGTTCAATGCATAGTTGTTGCTGAGGTTCAGCCATTCGAGTTGGTTGTTCTGGCAAAAGAGTTTTTCGAGTCGTGGGTTTTGGAAGAGGTCTATCTCCTTCATCTGGTTGTTGGCGCAGTTGAGCCCTGTGAGTCCCTTGGCATGGGTGACATTGATGGAATCGAGGTAGTTGTCGTTGCACACGAGCACACTCAGTTCGTAGTTGTGGCTGAGGTCGAGATACTTGAGTGAGTTGTTGGCGCAATTGATGTGGGTGAGCATGGGATTTCGATTCACGTCGAGGAATTGAAGGTGATTGCCCGCACAATTGAGTTTGACGAGTAGGGTGTTGTGGTTCAAATCCAGTTCTGCCAATTGGTTGTTGGAACAATCCAAGTAGGTGAGGAGTGAGTCGGAGTGCAAATCAAGACGGGTGAGGTTGTTCCCCTGGCAATGCAGTTGTCGGAGGGAACGGAAGAAGCCGATGCCAGTGAGATCAGAAATGTTTTGTGTGGAGATGTCGATTGTTTCCACACTATCTATCTCTTCCCCTGTGAGGATACTGTCCACCGCTCCTGTCACATTCATCTGTATCCAATGGCGGAAATTCCTATCGGGAAAGTTGAGCTCGTTGACTTCCACTTTGATGTCTTCTACTTCTTCCTTGCTTTGTTCAAAGAAATAGAATGCCGCTGCTGCTCCTCCTACAAGGAGTAGGGTGAGCACACTCGAAATGAAAGCGATAGTGGATTTTTTCATTGTTTTCGCTTGGATTGGTTTTGATTCACTGTCGTATCAAATAGAAAGAGGATTGTTTTTGAGAAAACTAACAGGGACAAGGGGAAAAAAGCCCCCTCCCAGCCTCCCCGAGGGGAGGAGAGTGAAAGCCTCACCCCAACCCCTGGACCCCTCCAGCTCCCCTAAGAGGGGAGAGATGGGAAAAGGGGAGTGGAATGAAAAATGATGAATGAAGAATGAAAAATGAAGAATAAAAAAAGGGATGCACTGGTTGGAGCATCCCTTTGATGAGTGATATTGTGATGTTGCTTATTGCTTCAGGGTGGTGACTTCTTTTTCTGTCATCTTTTGACCTGCTTGGTCGAGGTCGATGTCTTGGGAGATGGAGGTTGGCCAACCATCATCGCCATAGACATAAGTGCCTTTTCCACCTGCCTTGATGTAGAGCTGTCCTCCTGCGATGGCTTGGTCGATTTGGGCTTCTGCTTCCTTCTTGGTTGCTTCGTCAGCCTTTTCGATTTGCTTCATGATCATCGCCTTGATTTCTTCTGGACCCAAGTTGGCTGTGAGCATTTCCATGACGGTTTTGCCTCCGCTTGGCATCAGGGTGCGCTTCATCTTCAAACCTTCGATTTCGAAATCTTCTTGATAACCGATTACGATGGTCTTTCCATTGAGGCACAAGACGTTGCCTGGTTGTGTATAGTTTTCAAGAATCTTGTCCACTTCGATTGCTTCTGCAATTTTTTGGAGCAAGGTGTCCTTTGGAGCTTCTTTTGCCAGTTCGGGATTCTCTTCGTAGAGGTCGTTGAGGGCAAAACCGAGTTTTGTCTGGAGCATCTGCTTGAGCTGAGGGAAATTGGCGATGCCGACAGGCTGTCCTTCCTTGTTGATGACAAGACGGACTGGCTGGTTGAAAAGGAGCTCTGAGTTGAGTTGTGCCAAACGTTCCATAGCACTGCTTGCTTCCTTGTCATCGAGTTTGGTTTGCATCACTTCCACGAGGAATCCTTCTTCCATTTCCTTCAATACCTTGAAGCTTGTTTCATAGTTGGTCGTTTGGGTTCCGCTTTGTTGCACTTTTTTGTTTTCTGTTACATAGGTCTTCACGTCTCCCACTTTCAGAGTAGGGGTAATTTTCATGAATGCCTGAGCCTGTGCCATCATGCTGGTGAGCAAAAGGGCTGCTGCGAGAAATGTCTTTTTCATCATTGTTTATGGATTTTAGTGTTTATTTCAAACTGCAAATTTACTTGTTTATTTTTTTTCGGACAAAATATTTTGTCCTTTTTGACTATAATAGGGTGTTTCTTTCGCTTTTTGGCATATTTTTTGATTCTTACGTGGTATTTGTGGATTTTGTTTTTTATCTTTGCAAAAATATAGACCAAAGGAAGCCCCCTTTGGCTCAGGCCCCCACCCAGCCTCCCCGAGGGGAGGAGAAGAGCCCCCTCCGACTCCCCCGAGGGGGAGAGATGCCATCTGGATGGAAATGCTAACGCCAAAGCCAACGCTTCTAAAGGGATAAGAAACTTAACAATAATATATCACTAACTATGACAAGAAAATGTTTTCTTTCGTTGCTGATGCTATGGGCAGTTGCAGCAATGAATCTGAACGCAGGTGTTTGGGATACAGATTACAAACTGATTGAACAGAACATCAAGGCTCCTGAATTTGCCAATCGCAGTTTCCTCATCACGAAGTATGGAGCCAAGACGACGGCTTCGGCACGTCAGAACCAGACTGCCATCAACAAGGCGATTGCCGCTTGCTCAAAAGCTGGAGGTGGTAGGGTGGTGGTGCCTGCCGGCAAATGGAACACGGGTGCCATCACGCTGAAGTCGAATGTGAACCTTGTGATTGAAAAGGATGCCACGCTTCTTTTTGCTTTCGACACGAATCTCTATCCATTGGTTCCTACTCGTTGGGAAGGACTCGACTGCTGGAACTATCAGCCATGTATTTATGCCTACAAGGAGAAAAACGTAGGCATCACGGGTGAGGGTACCATCGACGGTGCTGCCACTCGCGAGACATGGTGGGCAATGAGCGGAAAGAGGAAGTTCCCTCCTGTGGATGCCGTGAAGGAGCGTCAGGATTTGGGAAGCCGTGCGCGTTTGTTGCAGCAGGGAGAGGATGGTGTGCCTATGGATGAGCGCCGTTATGGCAAAGGACAGGGTTTGCGTCCTCAGCTGGTGAATATCAACCAGTGTGAGAACATCCTCATTGAGGGAGTGACGATGCTTCGATCACCATTCTGGGTGATTCATCCTTTGCTTTCGAAGAATATCACCGTGAAGAACGTGAAGATATGGAACGAAGGTCCTAACGGTGATGGTTGCGACCCTGAATCTTGCGAAAATGTGCTGATTGAGGGCTGCACCTTCCACACGGGCGACGACTGCATCGCCATCAAGAGTGGACGTAATGCGGACGGACGCAAGTGGAATCTGCCTTCGAAGAATCTTATCATCCGCAACTGCGTCATGGAAGATGGACATGGCGGTGTGGTGATTGGTTCGGAAATCTCTGGCGGTTGTCAGAAGGTGTTTGTGGAAAACTGTACGATGGACAGTCCGAATTTGGAGCGTGTGCTTCGCATCAAGACGAATAGTTGCCGAGGTGGCATCATCGAGGACGTGTATTTCCGCAATGTGAAAGTAGGTCAGTGCCAGGAATCGGTGCTGAAAATTAATCTCGACTATGAGCCAAAGGAAGTGTGCTGCCGTGGTTTCTATCCTACGGTTCGCAACGTGTATATGGACAACGTGACCTGCGAGAAGAGCGAATATGGCGTGATGATTGTGGCACTCGATTCTGTGGAGAATGTGTATAACATCCATGTGAACAATTGCCGATGGAACGGTGTGCAGAAGCAAGCGGTTTATCGAACGGGTAGGGTTCGCGACTTGCATTTCAACAAGTTCTACGTGAATGGCAAGGTGGTGCTCGACAAGATTCCTTACGCTCACTATAGCGAATGGATGACGCATTCGGAAATGGCTCGCGTGAGCCACCCTTATATGCTCGACTTTGCCAAGAAACCTAAGTGGAGCTATGTGATGGGAATCGAGATGGAAGGTATGCTCGATACCTATCTCACCTATAAGGACGAGTCCATTCGTCAGTATCTCAAGGAATACTGCGAAGAGATGATTGAAGCCGATGGCAACATCAAGAACTACAAGCTTGAGGACTACAACCTCGACAACATCCGCACGGGTAAGTTTGTACTTCGTTGGCAACAGCTCTTCCCTGAGGACAAGAATCTGATGGCGTTGCAGACACTGTTCCGTCAGTTGGAAAAGCAGCCTCGCACGAAAGAGGGTGTGTGGTGGCATAAGGCTATCTACAAGAAGCAGGTTTGGCTCGATGGCATCTTCATGGGACTGCCGTTCTACACCCATGCTGCTCCTTATCTGAACAAGAAGACGAAGAAGGTGTATGACGATGCAGTGAAGCAGATTTCGCGCACCGACTTTCGCACTTACGATGCAAAGACGAATCTGTGGAAGCATGCTTGGGACGAAACTCACAGCATCTTCTGGGCAAACAAGGAGACAGGCTTGTCACAACATACTTGGAGCCGTGCTCAGGGTTGGTTTGCGATGGCGCTCGTGGAAGTGATTGATGCATTGCCTGAGAGCTATGCAAAGCGTCAGCAGTTGATAGACATATTAAATAAGGTACTGAAAGCCACCGTTGCTTATCAGGACGAGAAGACGGGTGTGTGGTACGATGTGATGGACGTGAAGGACCGTAAGGAGAACTATTTGGAATCCACTGCTTCCAGCATGTTTGCCTATTGTCTGCTCAAGGCTGCACGCCTCGGTTATGTGGGTGAGGATTTGAAGCAAGCAGGCATCAAGGCTTACAAGGGCATCATCAATGAATTCATCAAGGTGAACGAAGATGCTACGATCAGTCTTACCAACTGCTGCTCGGTTTCGGGTCTCGGTCCTGAATCGAACCCTAAGCGCGATGGCAGTTTCGAATACTACATGAGCGAAGCCATTCGTGATAATGATGCCAAAGGTATTGGCCCATTCATTTGGGCAAGTCTCGAAATGGAACGCATGTTCCCTGAAATGAATCTGCAAAAGGATCTAACCACTGAGAAGGTGGATCCAAACAAGGGCATTGAATTTTAATGAAGACGATAACGAAAACAGCCATCCTGATGGTAGCTTTTGACCTTTGACATTAGACTTTCAACTCAAAAACATAAAAACTCAAAAACTAAAATATGAATAAATTTTTAATATCATTCTTTATTCTTCAATCTTCATTCTTTACTCTTCATTT
>OMTC01000335.1 GCA_900313845.1 uncultured Prevotellaceae bacterium | reverse complement strand
TGACTGAAGCGTTCCTTTGGATTCAACTAGTTGCCGAGGGCTCGTTATCGAAACGGCGAGCGCTCGGCGTTGCGATAACGAAGGCTCGCCGTGTTAACGTTGAGGGCTCAGCTTTTCAGTAGAATCAAAGGAAAAAGTCAGTGAAATCGAAGGAACGATTCTACACAATCAAAGAAATCGCTGAGATGTTTTGAGGGATGAGCGAGGAGTTTGTTTGAAAAATAGTAGATAGGCTTCGGTTATTTCAGAAATAAATAGTAAATTTGTAGCCAATTAGAAATTGTGTTAAAAACAGCAACTATGGCAAATACGACTCAAATACCTGCGCAAGGACAGATTTTGGTAACCATCGAAGACATGTCGATGCTAAAGGACATTAAACGTGCCATTTCCCTGATACGCGGTGTGGGCAAAATTACTGTTCCCCGTCGTCAGCGATTATCCTCATACGAGCGTTCTCTTCGCGACCTCGATGAAGGGCGAGTATGTGAATACGACAGCCTTGATGACCTTATCAAAGAGATAGAAGGATGAGTACACAGGCTCTCATTCAGACCTGTTCGGCAAGAACTACAAAAAATAGCAGATAACCAATTTGAATGGTTAATGCAAAAAAAAAGTGGAAGCCATACAACAGAAGGTGTTGCATGGCTTCCACTTTGTATGATTTGAATCCGAGGGGATTACTTGCGAGTGACGTAAGAACCGTCACGAGTGTCAACTTCAATCATATCGCCTTCGTTGATGAAGAGAGGAACGCGGATTTCTGCGCCTGTCTCCACTGTAGCTGGCTTGGTTGCATTGGTAGCTGTGTCGCCCTTGAGTCCAGGTTCAGTGTAAGTCACCTTGAGAACAACCTTGACAGGGATTTCCACAGTGAGGATGGTATCTGTTGCAGCATCGATAGTTGCCATCACGTTTTCACCTTCCTTGAGGAAGTCAACACCTTCGATGACAGCTGCTGGAATGTTCACTTGCTCGAAAGTCTCGTTGTTCATGAACACGAGGTCTTCGCCTTCCTTATAAAGGAACTGGAACTGGCGGTGGTCAACCTGAACATCTTCAAGCTTTGCGCTGACAATCCAAGTGCGCTCGAGCACACGACCGTCCTGCACATCGCGAAGCTTAGTTCTCATCACTGTGTTTCCTTTTCCTGGCTTGACGTGCAAGAAGTCGATAACGACATAGATTCTGCCATCAATGCGCAAACATACGTTTTTCTTAATGTCTCCTGCTAACATGTTTAGCTCTTGTTTTCTTGTTTATAAAAAAATAATTGACTTTCAACTCGTTGAATTCGAGTGCAAAATTACTCTTTTTTCATAAAATGACAAAAAAAGTAGTGTAAAATCCTTAAAAACTTTTGTCAATTTATTTAAAATCACTAATTTTGCACGCCGTTTTGAGGATTTTCCAACTTATGAAAGCTCGAAAGGATGCACTTTTGAGCTGATTGTTTGTCTATCTTTGAAGCAAGCGAATCTTTGTTCCGAGCAAGAACAAGAGTGACTTTTAGCAATAAAAAACTAAAACAAATACTTAGATAACAATGAAAAGAACATTCCAACCCCACAATCGCAAGCGCATCAACAAGCATGGTTTCCGCCTGCGTATGCAGACCAAGAATGGTCGCCGCGTTCTTTCTGCTCGTCGCAAGAAGGGCCGCAAGCAACTTACTGTTTCAAGCGAACACCACGGAAAATAATTTCTCCGAGGAGTTAACGGAAAACAAAGGCACCACCCTCCCTCAACGGGAAGTGTGGTGCCTTTGTTTTTTGAATGAAGAATGGTCGCTTCGCTCTGAATGAAGAATGAAGAATGTATTTTACGCTCCTTTTGGATGTGTAATTATCATTCCAGATTCATCATTCTTCATTCTTCATTTAAATTTCTCTCCTTATTAATATACTTATGTCGGAGAAATTGCCTAAATTTGCAACTTGAAACAAAACGTAAAGGAAGAAAATGGCTTTAAAAACATATTTCAAAGGCGTAAAAGGCTTGCTTTTTTGGCTCAATGTCATCTTGGCATTGGGAGTACTCGTTGGTGTTCCTTATCTAGCATTCGAACTGCTCGACACTTACACGCATCATGGTGAAAAGGTGGAAGTGCCCAATGTGGTGAACATGCAAGGATTCGACGCAGAAAAGATGCTCGACGAGAAAGGGCTTGTTGCCATCGTGAGCGATTCCGACTACAATGAGCGCAAGAAGCCAGGCGTGGTACTGGCACAGATGCCAAAACCAGGCAACGAGGTGAAGGGTGGACGTATCATCTACCTCACCATCAACCGTCGTGGTGAGGCTCCTGCTCGTATGCCCGACCTCATCCGCAACACCACAGTGCGTATCGCTGAACGACAGTTGAAGCAACTGGGATTCAACCTGACTCCAACCCAATACGTGGAGGACGAACCGAAGGACCTCGTGGTTGGTATCAAGCAAGGCATGTCGAATGTGTATGGTGGCGAGATGGTGTCGCGCGACCGTGCCATTACCATCATTGCAGGAAAGGGAATCGTGGTCGATTCGCTTGAAATGGACAGCTTTGGCGTAGTTTCCATCGATGGCGGCTTCAACGTGGAACTTTGATTGTTTCACTGAAGAAAGACTATCCTAAAGCACTGAGATACAAAGGTTCAGCATCCATAGATATATTTAAAAGATGGATTTTGAGGAACAAGAATTATTAGACGAATACATCGACACAGAAGCTGAAGACGATGACGACGAGGGTGCGCAACTCTATGAGCACTATCGCGTGATAGCAGAAAAAGGTGCCAAGATGGTTCGTGTGGACAAATTCTTGATTGTCCATCTTTCCGGCATTTCACGCAACCG